>VBCT01000025.1 GCA_005882235.1 Betaproteobacteria bacterium | reverse complement strand
GTAGGCGTCGCCGCCGCGCAGGGTGACGAAGGTCATCCTCTTTTGCGCAGCGGGCGAGCCCGGGCTCGCGCCCGGCCCGGCGCCCTGCGCGAGGGAGCGTTCCGGCACCGAAGCGCCCGCGGCGAGCGCGACGACGCCCGCCGCACCCGTTTTCTTCAGAAAGCTTCTGCGCTGCTCATCCATCACTTTTTTTCCTCCATCGGGTCCCGATCACGTGTCCGCAGGTGCGGACTCCTCGGGCGGGAAATCGAGCTCCACCTTGGCGCCGCAGGGATCGTGACAAAAAATCTGCCACGTTCCGACACCCACCTGCCGGCGCAGCGCGAATTTTATCCCGCTCGCCTTGAGCCTCGCCACCGTGCCCTTGAGGTCTGTGGCGCTGAACGCGAGATGGTCCAGCACCCCGGCCGGGTCCGTGGGCACCTTCCCTTCGGAGACATGCAGGATGGGCTGGCCGCCCGCGTACAGCCAAGCGCCGCCGAAATCGAGCGGGGGCCGCGGTCCCTCGGTGAAGCCGAGAACCCCGACGTAGAACGCCCGCGTCGCCGCGAGCTTGTCGGTGAGCACATTGAAGTGATTCATTCCCTGGATCGCCACGAGGCCTCCTACGCGATGTCGTCGGACTGGATGCGCTTGACACCGGCTTTCTTCATCTTTTCCCAAGCAGCGGCGAGCGAGCCCTGCATGTCGATCGCGCGGCAGGCGTCCTCGACGACCAGCGCGGCAAAACCGAGCTTGCGGGCGTCGAGCGCCGTCCACGCCACGCAAAAGTCGGTCGCGAGCCCGCAGACGAACACGCGCTTGATGCCGCGCTCCTCGAGGTAGCCCTCGAGCCCGGTGCGGGTCTTGCGGTCGGCCTCGAGAAAAGCCGAGTAGCTGTCCACGTCCCTGTGGTGGCCCTTCCGGAGGACGAGCTGCGCGTGGGGAACCGAAAGGTCCTTGTGCAGGGCCGCGCCGTCGCTCCCCTGCACGCAGTGGTCGGGCCAGAGCACCTGCACGCCGTAGGCGAGCTTCACCGAATCGAAGGGCTTGCTGCCCGGGTGCGAGGTTGCGAACGATCGATGGCCGGGCGGATGCCAGTCCTGCGTCAGGACGACGTTCTCGAAGCGCCCGGCGAACGCATTCACGAGCGGCACCACCTCGTCGCCTTTCTGCACCGCGAGCCGGCCGCCGGGGCAAAAGTCGTTCTGTACGTCGACGACGATCAAGGCGTCCCTGATTCCGGGCTTGGTCTGCGGCGCGGACGCCATTCTGCGGGCCTTTCTCTATCGGATTCGCGCAACGTCGACCAGGCAGTCGTAGAACGTCGCGCCGCCGCCGATGTCGGTGAGCGCCTGCGAGGTCAGCTCGTTGGCGTTCTTGCGATCGGCGGTGAGCTTTCTCCACCACACCGAGAGCGCCACCACGACTCCCTCCCGCGCCTTGTCGCTGACGCGCGCCCTGGCCGTGAGCGAACCGCGGTCGTTGAAGATGCGCACGGCGTCGCCGTTCGCTATCCCCCGCGCGGCGGCGTCCCCGGGATGGATTTCGAGGCTCGGCTCCCCGGCCTCGGCGATCGCGAAGGGCATGTTGGCGAAGGACGAGTTGAGGAAGTGCCGGTTCGGCGGCGAGATGATCGCAAGCGGGTACCTGCCCGCGAGCGCCGGATTCGACTGCGCCGACTCGCGCGGAGGGATGTAGGTCGGGAGCGGATCCATTCCCAGGCCGATCGCCGTTTCGCTGTAGAACTCGCACTTCCCCGAGGGCGTGCCGAAATTGCCCTGCGCGAACGGGGCGAAGCGCTCGGGGAGGTTCAAGCGCTGCCAGCCCTTCTCCTTGAGCGAATCCCACTCGATCCCCTGCATGCGCGGGTTCGACGATTCGAGCGCCTGGCGGCAGATGTCCTCGTCGGAGTCCCTGAAGCACTCCTCGGCGAAACCCATGCGCGCGGCGAGGCGCCTGAACGCCTCGCTGTTCGGGAGGGACTCGCCCAGCGGCGCGATCGCGGGGCTGTTCGCGACGACGTACAGGTGCCCGTAAGCGGTGTGCACGTCGTAGTGCTCGAGCTGCGTCGTCGCCGGCAGGACGATGTCCGCGTAGTCGCAGGTGTCGGTGAGGAATTGCTCGTGCACCACGGTGAAGAGGTCCTCCCGGGAAAAACCCTTCACCACCTTCACCGAGTCGGGCGCGACCGCGACCGGGTTGGAGTTGTACACGTACAGAGCGCGGATCGGCGGCTTCGCTTCGAGCAGCGCATCCCCTATCGCCACCATGTTGATCGTGCGCGGGTTGGCGTTCCTCGCCTTCAGCAGCAGGTCCGGCCGCTCGAGCTTCGCGTCGTTCATGCCGAAGAATCCGGAGGTGGAGAGCACCACCCCGCCCGCTGGATGGCGCCAGTCTCCGCTGAGCGCGGGGAGGCACAGGATGTTCCTCACTGCCATGCCCCCGCCCGCGTGCCGCTGCAGCCCATAGTTGAGCCGGATCGCGGCGGGGCGCGTCGCGGCGTATTCGCGGGCGAGCGAGATTATTTTCTCCGCGGGCAGGCCGGTGACCTCGGCGACCCTGCGTGGCGGATACTCCTTCACGCGCCGTGCGAGCGCCTCGAAACCGATCGTGTATTTCTCGACGTAATCCGCGTCGTGGCGGCCCTCGCCGATGATGACGTGCATCATCCCGAGCGCGAGCGCCGCGTCGGTGCCGGGCAGCAGCGCGAGGTGCTCGTGGCATTTTTCGGCCGAAAGGCTGCGGTAGGGGTCGATCGCGACGAGCTTCGCGCCGCGGCGCTTCGCCTCCTGCACGCGCGACCACAGGTGGAGGTTCGAGACGATGGGGTTGGAGCCCCAGATGAGGATGAGCTTCGCCTCGTCGAACCTCTCCGGGTCCATGCCGAGCGAGCCGCCGAGCGTGATCAGCATCCCCGCCTTGCCCGCGGAGGAACAGATGGTGCGGTCCAGCCGCGACGCGCCCAGCCGGTTGAAGAAACGCCTTCCCATCGAGTGCCACTGCACGTAGCCCATGGTGCCCGCGTAGTCGTAGGGGAGGATGCCCTGTGGATCCTCGGCCGCGATCGCGCGGAACCTTTCGGCGATCGTAGCGAGCGCCTCGTCCCAGCAAATGCGCTCGAACTCGCCCCGGCCTTTGGGACCGATTCTCTTGCGCGGGAAGAGCACGCGATCCTTGCTGTAGGTGCGCTCCAGATACCGCGCCACCTTGGTGCAGAGCGTGCCCGAGGTGAACGGATGGTCTTTCGCGCCCTCCACTTTCACCGCGATGCCGTTCTCGACGGTGATCTTCATGGCGCAGTTGTTGGGGCAATCGTGCGGGCAGGCGGCACGCACCACCTCGCGCTCGACGGAAATTTTCTTGACCGGAGCCAGCATATGAGGATTCCGCGATTTTACGCCGATCAGGGCCGCACGATCGGAAACGTTCCGAAGCGCATGCGCAGCATCTGGCCGATGCGGTAATGGGCATGGTGTGCCGCGGCGATCCGCCCGGCCATGGGAAGAAATCCGTGTATCTGGCCTTCGAAGCATTCGTAGGTCACGTCGACGCCGGCTTGCGTGAGGCGCTCGGCGTAGGCTTTGCCTTCGTCGCGCAGCGGATCGAAACCGGCGGTGACGACGTAGGCGGGGGCCAGCCGCGAGTGGTCCTTCGCGCGCAACGGGGATGCACGCCAGTCGGCGCGGTCGCGCTCGTCGCGCAGGTAGTTGCCCTGATACCAGCGCAGCAATTCTCGCGTCAGCAGATAGCCCTGCGCGAAGCGCCTGAGCGAATCCGTGTCGGCGGCCTGATCGGTCACCGGATAGACGAGCACCTGCATGGCGGGGCGCGGCGCCGAATCGCGCAAGGCGATCGCCGCCACCGCAGCGAGGTTGCCGCCGGCGCTTTCCCCGGCGACTACGAGTCGCGCCGGGTCGACCCCGAAGGAGCTTGCATTCGCGGCTACCCACTGCAAGGAGGTCAGGGCATCCTCGACCGCGGCCGGAAACTTGTGCTCCGGTCCCAAGCGGTAATCGACTGCGACGACGGCGCAGTAGCCGTGAGCGGCAATCCCGCGGCAGACGCTGTCGTGGGTATCGAGATCTCCGCAGGTCCAGCCGCCTCCGTGGAAGTACACCACCGCGGGCAGGGCTTCTCCGGGCCTCGTGCCGAGCGGCCGGTAGTAGCGGGCGCCGAACGCACCCCCCGGGCCGGCGATGGAGAAATCGCGCGTTTCCTGCACCGCGACGGGCGGCGGCGCAAGGGCGAGGCGCGATTCGCGGTAGAGCCGCCGGGCGTCCTCCACGCCCACCGGGCTCAGCGCGGGAGCGGCCGAGCGCTCCGTACTTTCGATCAGCGCGCGCGCCTGGGGATCGAGCCTCGCCTGATCGGCGTCCGCCACCCTCATGCACCGAGCGCGACGCGGCGCCGGGCGAGGAGCCACAGCACGGCAATCGCTGCCGCGGTGACGAACGGCAGCGCGAGGTAGTTGAGCATTTGCCAGCCGCTCTTTTCCAGGAGCAGGCCCGAGCTGAACGAAGAGCTGGCCATCACGACGAAGATGATCAGGTCGTTTGCTCCCTGGGTCTTCGCGCGCTCCGGCGGCGTGCACGCCTCGGTGATCAGGGTCGTTCCGCCGATATAGAGGAAATTCCAGCCGACGCCGAGCACCACGAGCGCAAACCAGAAGTGCGGAACGCTGATGCCCGACAGCGCGATCGTCACCACGACGTAGAGGAGCAGCGCTCCTGCGGCCATCACCTGCAGCACCCCGAAGCGCTTGATGAGCGAGCCGGTGAAAAACGACGGCCCGAACATGCCGATGACGTGCCACCCGATCACCGTGGCCGCGGCCGAGTACGGATGTCCGCAGATTCCCATGGCAAGCGGAGTGGCGGTCATAAGGAGGTTCATCACGCCGTAGCCGATCGCCGCTGCGAGCACTGCGACCACGAACATCGGTTGCACCATGATCTGCGCGAGCGGTCGCGTCGGTTCCTTGTGCGCGGCGGCCGCCTGCACCGGGATGTCGAGCAGTTGTACCACCAGCACGACGAGCACCAGGAATCCGATCAGCGACAGGTACGCGCCGAGATAGCGCGTTTGGAGTAAGTCGACCGTGAGCTTGCTCGTCTCCGGGCCGACGATGCCTCCCACCAGGCCACCGGCGAGCACGAGAGAGATCGCCTTCGCCTTGAAATCGGCGCTCGCGACGTCCGCTGCCGCGAACCGGTAGTACTGCGCCACGGCGTTGTACACGCCGAACACCATCGTGCCGAAGCAGAAAACCCAGAAGCTCTCGAGATACAGGGCGAGCGAGCAGATCGCCGCGCCGACCATCCCCGTCAGAGCTCCGGCGGTAAAGCCGGCGCGCCGGCCGATGCGTTTCATGAGAAGCGAAGCCGGAAGGGTCGAGAGCGCCCCGCCGATGACCCACGCGGTGACGGGGAGCGTCGCCAGGGCCTTGTTCGCCGCGAGCGCATAGCCGGCTAGGCCGTTCAGCGCAATCGCCGTGGAGTTGTTCGTGAACAGCAGTGCCTGGCAGGAGGCGAGGACGGCGACGTTTTTTTTGGCGGTTTCCACTGCGCTTGCGGGGGTGACAGGAAATTGTCAGGGAAAACGGGTCTTTGATTATAGCGAAGCGATCCCCCGGCCGGGCCGAAGTTTCTCGGGAGGGCGAAAAAAACCGTTTGAAGGTGGTTGACATTTCCCTCTGATTGACGCACTCTCGCGTTGCCCGTACCGTCCGTGCGGCGTCACCCAAACAGCTCGTATTTGAGAGGAGAGATATACGATGGCCAAGAAGAGAAAACCCAATGCGGCATTCATGAAACCCATGACCCCGAGCTCCATGTTGGCGGAAGTGGTGGGCTCCAAGGCGATACCGCGCACCGAAGTGACGAAGAAGCTCTGGGCCTATATCAAGCGAAACAAGCTGCAGGACACCAAGAACCGGCGCATGATCAATGCCGACGACGCCCTGAAGGCCGTCTTCGGCGGCAGGGGCAAGGTCACGATGTTCGAGATGACCAAGCTCGTCAGCAAACACCTCAAATAAGTAACCGCCGCGTCTCGGGATTTTCCCGGGACGCGCACCCGGAAATAAAAACGCCCGGCTCACCGGGCGTTTTGTTTTGCGCTCGCAACGGACTCACCGCCGGGAATTGTCCTTGCCCTGCTTCGCGGTCTTGTATTCCTCGACCGCCTTCTTCAGCTCGCTGAATTCCTCGCAGGGAAAAAAGCACAGCTTGTCGAGCCGCGCGAGGTGCTCCTCCGCTTTCGCAAGATTGTTCACCATCAGATAGGCTTCGCCGATGTACTCGTGCGCTCCCTTGTGCCGGGGGTTGAGGCGCAGCGCCTCGTTGTAGTGCTTGAACGCAAGGTCGAGGTTTCCGGACTTGCGCCAGGCGTAGCCGAGGTAGTTCTGCGCGTCGGCGTTGTTCGGGTCGCGCGAGGCAACCCGCTCGAAGCTGTCGAGGGCCGTTTTCCAGTTTCCGGCTTCGACCGCCTTCTTGCCGCTCTCGTAATCGGGGTCCGCGGGGCGGGCGTTCGGCTCCGGCCCGGAGTCCATTCCGGCGGCGTGGAGAGTCGGGACTGGAGCAAGGCTCGCCAGCAGGGCGAAGACCGAAATCAGCAGCTTGCGCATGGCGCCTCCTTGGATCGTTCGACCAACGGAATCATAGTGGGTTCGTCCGGGATGGCAGCAATTCCGCCGCCATCTCGCGGATCGCCCGCGCCGCGGCCTCGGGCCGCTCGAACGGAAACAGGTGACCGCCCGCGACGCGCACCACGCGGAAATGCCTGCGCGTCGTCGCAAGCCCCGTCCGCCTCGATTCGGCCGATTCGCGTCCGCAGATCACGCCGGCCGGCACCCGCAAGCGCGGCAGCTCCTTCGCGAGGTCGTGCGGGAAGGTCCGGTAGATGCGGTACTCGATCGCCGGATCGAAAGCGAGCCGCACGCCGCCGGCCGAGGGCCGCATCCCGAGCGTCACGTAGTCGCGCAGGCACTCGGGATCGAAGCTCTGAAACGCCCGCTTGCTGCGAAAGTGCGCGTAGGCTTCGTCGGCGGAGGCCCACTCGGCGCGGCGGTCGCGCGTCACGCCTGCGGGCGTGACGCGGTCGGCAAGGCCGAAGCGCTTCACCATCTTGAACACCGCGCCCTGCCAACGCCCGAGGATGGCCGAATCCAGAAGGATGATGGCGCGAAAAAGCCCCGGGCGCCTGAGGGCCGCGAGCGCGGTGAGATAGCCGCCGAGCGAGTGCCCCACACCGAGCGCGGGCTCGCGATGGCGCTCGATGTGCTCGATCTGCTCGGCGACCAGATGCGGCCAGCCGTCGGTGACCGGATGGCGCGGGTCGTGCCCGATCGTGTTGACATAGTCGATCTCGAAATCGCGCTCGAGATACGAGAACATCTTGCGGTAGCACGCGGCGGGAAAACCGTTGGCGTGCGAAAAATGCAGGACCGTCAGGTGTTCAGTTCCTTCGCGGTCATCGTGTACTTGAAGTTGTCCGGGTCGAGGCTGTCGAGCCGCCCCTGCGCGGTTTCTGCCTGGGGATACATGAAGAAGGTGAGCTTGGCGCCTTTCGAGTTGGGCAGAGCGAAATCGTTCGCGGTGTTGAACGCGAGCCAGTTCATCTCCCATGCGCCGAAGAGCTTGGGCCTCACCGCCTGCACCAGCGGATCGCTCAGGTCCGTCGGCTGCGCCTTCTCCTCGAGGACGACTTTCCTCACGTCGGCCGGATCCACCGGCACCCAGCCGAATCCGGCGAGATGGACTTCCGCCCGGCAGTGCTGCGCGCGCGTGATGTTCGCCGTGCCCACGCCCAGGCTCCTGTAGCCGAACTGCGATTTGGCCACGCGCACGCCGTAGACATCGCGCGCGGGAAGTCCCGAGGCGCGCGCGATGCCCACGTAGAGCGCGTTCAGGTCGGCGCACTTGCCCCCGAGATTTCCGGTCTCGAGCATCGTCTTGATGTCGCCGACGCCGCAGCCGCGCGTTTTCGGATCGCGGTAGGTGTTCTCCACGATCCACTCGTAGATGGCCTTCGCCTTCTCGTAGTCGGTCCTCGCGCCTTTCGTGATGTCCTGGGCGGTTTTTTTCACGATGCCGTCGGTGGGCATGTGCTCGGTCGATCCAGTGTAGAACGTGCGCTGTTCGGGCGAGAGCCTCTCGACCGACCCCGACCTCGCGGAAAAGTCCACTGCGCGGTCGCGCGTGGCGAAGCGGCTGTAGAGCTCGATCACGGGATTCTTCTCGGCGGTAGGCCACTCGGCATAGAGCATGCCCGCGCCGTAGGTGCCGTCGTGGACGATCTTTGCGGTCTGGGCGTTGCCCGACCAGGCGTTGTCCAGGGCCTTCTGGTAGCCGGAGTCGACCGAAGGGATGGGCAGCCACACGCGCGTCCCGCCTTGGGGAAAGACGATCTCGACCCGCGTGGTTACTTCGAAGCTCCGCCACTTCTCCGCCTGGCGCGGATTGAAAGGGAGCTGCTGTGCCAGCGCGAGTTTCGGCAACGCCGCGGCGGCCGGGAGGATCGCGCCGGTCTTCAGAAAGGCACGTCTATCCATGTCGGTTCTCCTGTCGATTGAAGCGCTGGCTCACAACGCGGGTCCGGGCGTCCCAGCGCACAGCGCATGGAGTGCCCGGTACTGGTTGCTGCGAAAGGCTGAGAAGCTGGGGAGAGAGCTGCAGAAGAGCGGAGGGTGAGCGCGGCGGGACGGCTGCCGCCGTCGATATCGCCGTCGGAACGCCAAGTTCCGCGCGAGCCCGCTGGCTGCGCGAAGCCGATCATCACCGCGAGAGAACGCGAGCTGCGTGAAGTCAAGCGTTGCTGGATGATCATCGGTATGCGGCGGAAACGGACGAATCCCAAAGCCGAGAATCTACTCCGAAAGCGTCTCCGACCACAAGTCGCCCCGGACCGCTCCGGCGCGTGCCTCAGCTCGGGGGAAGAAGCTTTTTGATCGTATCTTCAACGGATTGAGAATCCCACTCCAGATCGCCAACGACGGAATAGCGGATTCGCTGCTGAGGATCGAGCACGAGGGTCGTCGGCAGCACCTTCACCTTCCACGCCGACGCGGCGGAGGTGTCCCGATCCAGCAGCACCGTGAAGCGCACCGGGACTTTCTTCAGGAAATCCTGGATCCGCGGCGCGCCTTCGCCGTAGTCTATCGCGAGGATCGCGAAGGATTTTCCCGCGAGCTTGTCCTGCAGCCGTTGCATCGAAGGCATCTCCTCGCGGCAGGGATCGCACCAGGTCGCCCAGAAATTGAGCACCACGACCTTGCCCCGATAGTCGGCGAGCTTGTGCTCCTTGCCCTGAAGATCGCGCAGCGCGAGGGGCGGCGTCGCGCCGCCGCTCCAGGGCTTCAGCTCGCCCCCGGCCGCCCGTGCCGCGCTCGAGCTCAAGACGAGCCCCGCGAGCATCGCCAGGGGGAGAAGGACCCGCGTCGCGCGCCGCAGGCTCACGCGGCCTCCTTCCTTCTTCCGGCGAGAACCGCGAAATCCTCGGCGTAGTCGGAAAGGCGCCGGACCACGTGCGCGCGCTGCTTCGCGGAGAGCGACCGGTCGAGATCCACGATGAGCTGTCCCAGATCCTCTTCCCAGCGCTTGTCCTCCCGGATGAACTCCTCGGAGCGGCGCAGCTCCGGCCTCTCGAACAGCTCGGCGAGGTTCCGGCCGAGCTCCTCGGGCTTGCGCTCCTCCTCGAGCGCCGCGACGAAATCGCGCTGCAGGCGCTGCCGGTCCTCGAAGCGCAGAGCGACGTGGCGCTCATGCGCGAGCGCGAAGCGCCCGATGCGGGTCTCCTGGTCCGGGGTCAGTTCGCCGGCAAAGTCGCGAAAGCGCTCGATCATGCGCTTCAGCTGCCTGCGCCGGCGCTCCTTGTCGTCGGAAGGAACGAATTCCTTCGCGTATTTTTCGTTGTTCTCGGCGAACTTGCGCTCGAGCGCCGCGAGTTGCGCGCTCGCGAGCGTCGCGAGCACCGGTGCCGCGTCTTCGGCCGCTTTTGCCGCGAACCTGCGGTAGCGCAAGCGCAGGTTGGCGAGCCCCCACGCGACGTCCTCCGCGGTGATGCCCTTGGCCGCGCGCTGGCTCGCGCTCCGCAACAGGGCTGCGTATGCCGGAAGCTCGTTCGACCGGTGCCACTGATGAAATCGCGCGATGCGCGGCGTCAGGTCTTCAGACTGCGCGGCGTCGAGGTCCAGATAGCTCGACGCCATGAAGCGCAGCACGATGTCGGCGTTGTCGTAGGCGACCCGGGTCGCGCTGCAGGCCGCGAGCGACAGCGCACCGATTGCAAGCAAGAAAAACCGGGGACAGACCACTATTTTTACGCACATGATGGCAAGAAGACACGCCTTTGAAAAAATGGTGGTCTGTCCCCGGTTTTCTACCAGTAGTTTTCCACCGTGATCTGGCCCGGCTCGCGGCGCCGGTGCTTCTTCATGCCGCGCCGCGCGAGCGCTGCGCTGGTGTCCGTCACCATCTCCGGGTTGCCGCAAATCATGACCTGAGAGGTCTTCGCAGACAGCGCCACTTCCGCCGCGGCCTCCAGGCGACCCTCCTCGATCGCGAGGGGGATGCGCCCGTGGAGCGCGCCCGGTTTGCTTTCCCGGCTCACGAACGAGACCATGCGCATCTGCTCCCCGTGCTCGCCCAGCAGCCGCGAGAGGCTGTCGCGGTAGGTCAGCTCCTCGGCATAGCGCACCGCGTGAACGAGGACCACCTGCTTGAAACGCTGCCAAGGACCTTCGGTCTTCAGAATAGACAGGAAAGGGCCGACTCCCGTTCCTGTCGATATCAGCCAGAGGTTCTCCCCCTCCGGGATCTCCGAGAGCGCGAGGAACCCCGCCGGCCGCGGCGCAAGGTATATCGCATCCCCGGCTTGCAGCTTGCACAGCCGCTGCGTGAGCGGTCCGTCGGGAAGCGTGACGTAATAGAACTCGTGCGGGTGCTCCTCGGGCGAGTTCACGAACGAGTACGGGCGCGCGACCATCTCGCCTTCCACCGCGAGCGCGAGCTTGGCGAACTGTCCCGCCTCGAACCGAGCGATGTCGGCCTCCACCTGCAGCGTGAACAGGGTCTGCGTCCAGCGTTTCTGGTTGACGACGGTGCCTTCGACCCACTTCTGCATGATTCACCGCAGGAAGACTCACTGCAACAGGAATGGTTCCATGGTGAGTGATTCTACCTTGCCGCCCATCATGACGATGCTGCCGCCGCGCCGGTTGTCGCCGTTGTCGGAGAATTCGAATCGGTAGACGCGCCGCAGGGCGACGCGTCCGTTCTCGTCGCGCGCGGGGCGAAGCGACACGCATTCCACGGTCTGGTCGAGGAATTGCAGGCCGTTGCGCTCGCAGGCGCGCGAGCCCGCCGCGACCGCGCCCTCGCGCGCCCGCATGCTGTCGAACCACAGCCAGGCGAGAAGGGCCATTGCGGCGAGCGCCCATGCTTCCCACATTGGTATGCTACGACGCGTCGGGTCGGGAAAGAATCACCACCTATATATGCTATCTGCCGCGCTCGAAGACAATGGCTTGCCGCTCCGCTGCCGCGCGATTCGCTGCCGATGAAGATCGAACGAAGCGTGGTTCTGGGACTTCCCGCCGCCGTGCTGGCAGGGTTGATTCTGTTCACGTATTTCAGCTATCGGAACGACATGGTCGCGGAAGAGGCCCGCGTTTCCTCCGGCAGCCAGGTCGTCGACACGCCGTGCGGACCGATCGAATACGCCCTCATAGGGAAGGGCGCGCCGGTGCTGCTGGTGCACGGCGCGGGCGGCGGTTTCGACCAGGGCCTGGAATTCGGACGCCCCTTGGCCGAGCGCGGCTTCACCGTGATCGCCATGTCCAGATTCGGATATCTGCGCACCCCCATGCCCGCCGACGCTGCGCCCGCGGCGCAGGCCGAAGCGCACGCCTGTCTCCTCGACGCTTTGAAATTGCCGAGCGCCGCGATTCTCGGGGGCTCGGCGGGCGCGCCCTCCACGATCGAATTCTGCCTGCGGCATGCAGGCCGCTGCTCGGCGATGGTCCTCCTCGTTCCGGCTTTCTTCCCGCCGGGCGCGCCGCAGGCGCGGCCGCCCGCGCAGCCTCCCTTCGCGCTGGAGGCGGTCCTCGGATCCGACTTCTTTTTCTGGCTGAACATGAAGCTCGCGCGGGACACCCTGCTGGAGAGACTCTTCGCCACCCCCGCCCGCGATTTCGAGAACGCCCCGCCCGAGGAGCGGGACCGGGTCCTGCGGATCATGCGAAGCTCCCTGCCGCTCAGCCGGCGCCGAAAAGGCCTGTGGAACGACCTGGCAGTCGTCGCTTCATCGCCGCGCTACGAGCTCGAGCGAATCGCAAGCCCCACGCTCGTCATCGGCATCGAGAACGATTTGTTCGGAATTTACCAGAGCGGCCGCTCCGCGGCGGGGCGCATTCCAGGTGCGCGTTTGGCGAGCTTTCCGACCGGAGGGCACCTGTGGGTGGGACGCCAGGGCGAGGTCGTGTCGGAGATTACGAAGTTCCTAGGCGATACCACCTCGCGGCCTTCTACTCGTGGCGGCGCGTAATCCATTCGGCGACAAGAACCGGCTTCGCCTCACCTTCTCGCTCGACGGTGACGTTCCAGGTGGTCTGAACGCCCTTGGCGATGTCCTCGACTGCGGCAAGCCGGAAGCGCGCACGCACGCGAGAGCCGGAGGGCAAGGGCCCGGTGAAGCGCACGCGATTCAGGCCGTAGTTGATCCCCAGACGCGTGCCTTGAATCTCGATCGCCTGCCCCAGCAGGTACGGCAGAAGCGACAGCGAGAGAAAACCGTGCGCGACGGTCGTGCCGTAGGGCGATTCCGCCGCCGCGCGCTCGCCGTCGACGTGAATCCACTGATGATCTTCCGTCGCGTCGGCAAAGGCGTCGATGCGCTCCTGGCTCACGGTGAGCCAGTCGGTCACCGCGACCTCGGTCCCGATGAGCGGTTTAAGCTGCGCGACGCCTGCGATGACGACCTTGGCCATATTGGGATTCGTCCGATTTGGTAAGCTTGCCGAAGAACTGCCATGACGACAAGCTCGAAACTCTCCTTGGACAAGGAAGGGGGGCGCAAAGCGCCCGGGGGTGGTTTGATCGGCGGACGTCTTACCGCCCCGCCCTTCGGGGCACCCCTCCTCGAAGAGGAGGGGATAATTACTCATGCTGCTCGCCGAATTGCTCGCCGCCTCCGAGCGCGTTGCAGGGACGCGCAGCCGCCTTGCGAAAATCGACGCGCTCGCGGAATGCCTGCGACGACTCGATTCGCCGGAAATCGCGCTGGGGGTGGCGTATCTCAGCGGCGACACGCGCCAGGGCAGGATCGGCGTCGGCTACGCGGCGCTGAAAGACGCGCGCGCCGCGACGCCGGCGGGCGCTGCCCGGCTCACGCTCGCGCACATCGACGAGGCGCTCGCACGCCTCGCGCAGACCAAGGGTGAAGGCTCGGCCGCCGAACGGGCGCGCATGCTCGCGGATTTCTCGCGCGGCTTTTGCTCGGCGAGCTGCGCCAGGGCGCGCTCGAAGGAATCATGCTCGACGCCATCGCGAGAGCGGCCAAGCTCCCGGCCGCGCAGGTGCGCTCGGCGGCGATGCGGGCGGGCGGCCTTCCCGCAATCGCCGAAGCCGCGCTCGTCGAAGGCGAATCGGGCCTTGCGCGCTTCGCGCTCGAAGCCTTCCGGCCGGTGCAGCCGATGCTCGCCCAGCCCGCCGAGGACGTCGCAGACGCGATCGTACGCTTGGGACCGGCGGCTTTCGAGTGGAAGCTCGACGGCGCGCGCGTGCAGGCGCACAAGTCGGGCGGTCAAATCCGCGTCTATACGCGAAGCCTGAACGAAGTCACCTCCGCCGTTCCCGAGATCGTCGCGGCGCTCGGCGATTGCGCGGCGCGGGAGTTAATTCTGGATGGCGAAACGATCGCGCTGCGGCCCAACGGCACGCCCTACCCTTTCCAGGAAACCATGCGACGCTTCGGGCGCAAGCTCGACGTGGAGGCGCTGCGAACGACCTTTCCCTTGAGTGTTTTTTTCTTCGACTGCCTGCTGGTCGATAGGGAAGATCTCACGGCGAAACCCGCGAAAGAGCGCTTCGATACGCTCGCCCGGATTCTGCCGGCGAATCTCATCGTCCCGCGCCTCGTGACCGGCGACAAGGAAGCCGCGCAAAACTTCTACGACGAAGCGCTCGCGCGCGGCCACGAAGGCGTCATGGCGAAGGCGCTTGACGCCCCGTACGAAGCCGGAAGCCGCGGCGCCGCCTGGCTCAAGATCAAGAAGGCGCACACGCTCGACCTCGTCGTCATCGCCGTCGAATGGGGCAGCGGCCGCCGCAAAGGCTGGCTCAGCAACCTGCACTTGGGCGCGCTCGATCCCGCGACCGGCGGCTTCGTCATGCTCGGCAAGACCTTCAAGGGCATGACCGACAAGATGCTCGCCTGGCAGACCGAGCGCCTGCTCTCGCTCGAAACCTCGCGCGAGGGCCACGTCGTGCACGTGCAGCCCGAGCTCGTCGCCGAGATCGCGTTCAACGAGGTCCAGGAGAGCTCGACTTATCCGGGCGGCTTTGCGCTGCGCTTTGCGCGCGTCAAGCGCTACCGCGATGACAAGAGCGCGAAGGACGCCGACACGATCGAAACGGTGCGGGCGCTGTACGAAGGACAACGACCCCGAAGCGGTCAGTAGACGGTCCGCACCTCGACGCTAATATCGAGGTCCATGTTGCCGTTCATCAGGCGCAGGACCGAGGGTCCGGTCGTAGGCAGGATCGCGTCAAACGCGCCCATGTTCCTATTGTTCCCGAACGGATTCTCCAGCACGTGATAGAACTTCGGATGCCAGTCGAGCTCCTCGGCCCATAAGGTCAGCCGGAGCTCGGTCTCTCCCGGCGGAACGATCTGATCGAACAGCACCAGATTGGGAAACTGAGTTTCGTTCCTGCCGAAGCGGAACAAGGGCGGATTCCCGCCTTGTCGAATGAAATGGTCGAGGGGCTGGGTCGCGCCGTAGAGCGCGGCCGCGCGGGGTGAATTCACGCTGGCCGAGAACACCCACTCGCCCCTGCCCTGAAACAGGCTGTCGCCGGTGGACAGCGCTTGGACCCGCGTCAGGGTCGCGGTCACGCGCACGTTGTTGTGCGACATGGCCGCGACTCCCGCCCAGACACCGTCGTTGTCGGAGGTGCCGGTGTGGGTCGTATGGCCGAACGACCGGCCGGGCATCTGCAGCGTGCCATCCGTGGCGGGATGCAAGGCGGCGGCAGTGGTGAAATCCGAGAAAGATTCGTCTACGGACAAATTGGTCCCGTCATTGGGTCTATCCGAGAGCAAGGTCAGCACACCGTCTCCGTCGTCGGTCGCGATCCAGTGCGTGATGATCATAGGGCCGTAGAACGGCGAATTCATGGTGCGGTTCGCGGAGATGTTGGCGTTCACCCATTCATAGCTCATCTGCTCGACGTCGGGGCTCGCAGTCCTGGTCAGCAAATCCGGCGCGTGGGACGCGGCCCAGTTGCCGGCGAGGACGCCCACCAGCTGCCCCCAGCGGGTGATTTTCTGCTCGCTCGCGAGCGAAAGCAGATCGTGCTCGATGAGATAGCGCGCGACCTCGGTGCCCATGCTGGCCGACACGATATTGACCGCAGTCGCCGCGGACGCGCGTTCCAGCACCTGGCGGATGTAGCGGGCGACCCGCAGGGCATAGCGCGGCATGCCGGCAGCGGCGCTCGAGTCCGCGGCGCGGTCGGCGTCGGTATACCAGGAGGGCGGCGTGTCGCCGTAATAAGTGGTCGCTCCGACCTGGTTCGGCGCCGTCGGATCGTCCTGCCAGGTCGGCTGCCTCAGCACCGCGGCGAGGCGCCCGAGGTCCTCGTGCCACAGGTCGTCGCCGAATACGCCCATCGCGTGAAAGCCGTCGGGATCGAACCCGTGTACGAATACGACGACCGTGGTGGCCGGATCGTAGCTCGGCGTCGCGGCCGTGGACGCTCGAGGCATCACTGGCAGGATCAATGCCAGCGCCACCACCAGTAGTCGTGTCAATCCTTTCTTCGTTTCTCCGTTCATATATCGCTCCTTTGAACGAACGCTCAACGGATGCAGCCGATGCGTTGGGTTGCGACGACCATCTGATCGAGCATCAGGGTTCCCTGCGCCGGATCGGTGATGTAATTCTGTGGCCAGAACGCGTTGAAGGCAAGCGCGGTCGTGCTGCGGAAACGCAGGTCGAGCTTCTCATTTGCGGGCGCCGGGAAGTCGGTGCACTCGGTGCCGTCTGCCCCCGCTGGGCAGAACTTGTCGCGGATCCAGTAGCCGATCGGGCCCGAATCGTCGAAGCGCATCACGTTGGCGTCGTTCTTGAATACTTCGAGGACGGCACCGGCGCCCGTCGCCGGGTCGGGGTTGAGCTTCGCGTGCACTTCGACGCAGACCCACCGGCCCTCGTCGATCGCGAATCCGTTCTTGTGCACCAGCGCGTTGCCGAAGTACGAGGTGCCGTCGTTCGTGGGTGCTGCCATCCACGAGTGCATCGTCATCCAGTAGTTGTAGAAGTCGAACCGCGGATTCGCGCCGCCGGTTCCCCACACGGGCTCGATCGAGATC
>VBCT01000013.1 GCA_005882235.1 Betaproteobacteria bacterium | reverse complement strand
CCGGTGCGCACGGGGGACGCGGTCGCGACCGTCGGAGCGAGCGGCGGCAACACGGAATCGGGTCTATACTTCGAGATTCGACATGAAGGAAAGGCCTTTGATCCCATGCGTTGGGTGTCCTTGAAGTGAGCGACAACGATCCCAAGCGCCCGGCGCAGAGCCCGGGACCGAATATGATGATGACCCAGATCAGACAGACCGGCCTGGTGTTGGTTGGCGTGCTGGCAGGAGTCCTGCTCAGCCTGAACTTCTCCGCAGTGGCTCAGCGCGAGGCGGCGCGTTTCCCGCTTCCGGTGGACGAGCTGCGCGCCTTCGCCGAAGTGTTCGGCGCGATCAAGTCGAGCTACGTCGAACCGGTGGAGGACAAGAAGCTCATCACGGAAGCGATCAGCGGCATGCTCACCGGGCTCGATCCGCATTCGGCTTATCTGGACCAGGACGCGTTCCGCGAGCTTCAGGTGGGCACCCAGGGGCAATTCGGCGGTCTCGGCATCGAGGTCGGTATGGAAGAAGGGTTCGTCAAGGTCGTGTCGCCCATCGAGGATACGCCGGCTTTTCGCGCGGGCTTGAAGCCCGGGGATTTCATCATCAAGATCGACGACACCTCGGTCAAGGGCATGACCCTGAACGATGCTGTCAAGCGCATGCGCGGCAAGCCGAAAACGAACATCCGTCTCACCATCCTTCGCAAGGGCGATGCCAAGCCCTTCGAGGTCACCCTTACCCGCGACATCATCCGCGTGCAGAGCGTGAAGTCCAAGCTGATCGAACCCGGCTACGGCTGGGTTCGCGTGTCCCAGTTCCAGGAGCACACCGGGGAAAATCTCGTAAAACACGTCGAGGGGCTCTACAAGAACGGGCCGCTGAAGGGCCTGATTCTGGATTTGCGCAACGATCCGGGTGGACTCCTGAACGGCGCGGTGGGCATCTCCGCGGCGTTCCTGCAGCGGGGGCTGGTGGTGGTGTCGACCGACGGCCGCACCGAAGACGCCAAGCGCAAATTCATCGCCGCGCCGGAGGACTATCTTCGGGGCAACCGCGAGGATTACCTGAAGAACCTGCCTGCGGCGGTGAAGACCGTGCCGATGGTGGTGCTGGTCAACGGCGGATCGGCCTCAGCGTCCGAAATCGTCGCGGGCGCGCTGCAGGACCACAAGCGCGCCACGGTGCTGGGCACCCCGACGTTCGGCAAGGGCTCGGTGCAGACGATCCTGCCGCTCGGCAACAATACCGCGATCAAACTCACTACCGCGCGCTACTACACGCCGAGCGGGCGCTCGATCCAGGCCAAAGGCATCGTGCCCGATGTCCTTATCGAGGATCCCACGACGCCCACCACGGGACGCCTGCGTGAAGCCGATCTGGAAAAGCATCTCCTCAACGACCAGGAGAGAGAAGCCCAGCCCGATAAATCGCAGCGTACCAGTGCAAAACCATCGATCGATGCGGAAGAAAAACCTCCGGCGCCGCTCGAGTTCGCCTCCGAGAAGGACTTCCAGTTCCAGCAGGCGCTCAAGCTCCTGAAGGGCATGCCGCTCACCACCGCGCAAAGCACGCCGCCCGCAGCGACCAAGAACTGATAAGGCGGACGCCTTGTCTCCGCGGGATGGAACTGACGCGGAGCGCGGTTCATCCCGCGGTCGACGATGTCCTCCTCTAATGAATGACGAACAGCTCCTACGGTATTCGCGGCACATCCTCCTGCCGGAGATCGGCGTAGAGGGGCAGGAGAAGCTGCTCGCTTCGTCGGCGCTGGTCATAGGCGCGGGAGGGCTCGGTTCACCCGCGGCGCTGTATCTCGCGGCGGCAGGAGTTGGAACGATCACTCTCGCGGATGGCGACGCGGTGGACCTCACCAACCTGCAGCGCCAGATTCTTCACACCACCGAATCGATAGGAAGACCCAAGGCTGCGTCCGGGCGCGAGGCGCTCGGAAAAATAAACCCGGAAGTGAAGGTCGTCCCCCTCCAGCAGCGCCTCCAGGACGAGGCGTTCGGCCCGCTGGTCGCGGCGAGCAGCGTCGTCCTCGACTGCTCGGACAATTTCGCGACCCGCCACGCGGTGAATCGCGCATGCGTGCGGCATCACAAGCCGCTCGTCTCAGGCGCGGCGGTGCGCTTCGACGGCCAAGTAAGCGTTTTTGACTTGAGGGACGAGCTCAGTCCCTGTTATCACTGCCTGTTCCCGGAGAGCGCGGAACTCGAGGAAGTGCGCTGCGCCGTAATGGGCGTATTTGCTCCGCTCACCGGGATCATCGGCGCCGTGCAGGCGGCGGAGGCGCTGAAGCTGCTCGCGGGAGCCGGCGAGACCCTGAAGGGGCGCTTGCTGATTCTGGACGCGCTCGCGATGCAGTGGCGAACGGTAAAACTCGCGAAGGATCCGGTCTGCCCGGTGTGCTCCAGGGTGACGGCCTAAGCTCCCAGCAGGAGAGGCCACTGCTTCTCCCATAGCTCCGAAGGCGTTCGTTTGAAACCGCTCTTGGCGTAAAGCTGCCAGCGCCCGATTACGTAGCAAAGCATCAGATTGGCCTGAGGACCCGGATCGGCGGCAGGCTGGGATCCCCCCGGTGCGTCGTGTCCTTGCGTCCCCGCCACGCGCAGGCACTGCTTGAGCGTCGCCTCGAGGCGGTCGTGCAGCTGGTTGATACGGACCTGGAGCCGCTCGTCCTCGTTCACGAGCGCATCGCCAACCAGCACGCGCGTCATGCCCGGATTCTTCTCGGCGAAGCTGAGCAGCGACGAGAGGATCGCCTGGACTTGCTTCAGGCCGTTCTCCTCCTCCGCGGTGATCTTGTTCACCAAGCCGAACAGCGTCTGCTCGATGAATTCGATCAGGCCCTCGAACATCTGCGCCTTGCTCGCGAAGTGCCGGTACAGCGCGGCCTCGGACACGTCCAGCTCCTTGGCCAAGGCCGCGGTCGTCACTTTCTCTCCCTTCGGGTTCTCGAGCATCCGTGCCAGCACTTGCAGGATCTGCAGGCGGCGGGCACCGGGCTTGACAGCGGGCATGGCATCCCCCAGAGGAGTCGGCGGATGTTTATTGTATGACTCTAGGTAAGTGCTTGCTATCGGCTCCCGCAGCTACCTGGAGCGGATCAGCGTCCCGACGCCCTCATCGGTGAGAATTTCCAGCAGCAAGGCATGCTCGACGCGGCCATCGATGACGTGCACGCTCTTGACGCCGTTCCTCGCGGCGTCGAGCGCCGAGCTGATCTTGGGAAGCATTCCGCCGGAAAGCGTTCCGTCCGCCACGAGAGCATCGATCTTTTTCGGTGTAAGGCCGGTCAAGAGCTTGCCGTTCTTGTCGAGCACCCCGGGAGTGTTGGTAAGCACGACGAGCTTTTCAGCCTTCAGGACTTCCGCGAGCTTCCCGGCCACGAGGTCGGCGTTGATGTTGTAGGACTGCCCGTCCACCCCGACGCCGATCGGCGCGACGACCGGGATGAAACCGCCTTGCTCGAGGGCCCAGATCACTTTCGGATCGATCGAGGCAATTTCGCCGACCTGGCCGATGTCGATCTTTTCGCCGCCGTTGTTCTTGTCGGAGAGCAGCAACTTCCTCGCGTGAACGAAGGCCCCGTCCTGCCCCGTGAGCCCGACCGCCTTGCCGCCCGCCTGGTTGATGAGCGTCACCACTTCCTTGTTGACCTGGCCGCCCAGCACCATCTCGACCACGTCCATCGTCTCGGCGTCCGTCACCCGCATGCCCTGGACGAATTCGCCCTTCTTGCCCATCCGCGCCAGCTGCTCGTCGATCTGCGGGCCGCCGCCGTGCACGATCACCGGGTTCATGCCGACGAGCTTCAGCAGCAC
>VBCT01000012.1 GCA_005882235.1 Betaproteobacteria bacterium | reverse complement strand
CCGAGGAGCTGGCGTTGATCTATGCGGCGCGCGGGATGAGCGTGAGTGACGCCCATGGCCTCGCACGACGCACCATCGCGAATCCCGAGCTGGCCCTCGACACGCTGGCGCGCGAAGAACTCGGCCTCAATCCCGAGAACCTCGGCTCGCCCTGGGGCGCGGCGCTGTCCTCGTTTTTTTCGTTCGCCGCCGGCGCGCTCGTGCCTCTCGCGCCGTTTGCTTTCGCTCGCGGCGAGGGCGCTCTCGTCGCGGCGGTCGCCTTTACCGCCGTCGCCTTGTTCGGGGTCGGCTCGATGATCAGCCTCTTCACGGGCCGCAGCGCGGTGCGCGACGGCCTGCGCATGCTCGCGATAGGCGGCGGCGCGGGGGCGGTCACCTACCTGGTCGGCGCGCTGCTCGGCGTGAGCCTCGCCTGACCGGCTGCGAAGCAGGAAATGGAGGCCGAGTTCGTCCTTCACAGTCTCGTCGGATTTTTCCTCCTGCATGCCGTAGCCTGGGCTCTGAGCGAAGACCGGAGAACCGTCGCCTGGCGGCCGGTCATCGCCGGCATGCTGCTGACCTTCGGGTTGGGATTGGTGCTGTTGAAGGCGCCCTACGCCAAGGAGTTTTTTCTCGCCTTGAACGGAGCGCTCGACGCGCTCGAGAAAGCGACCCGGGACGGGACCGCGTTCGTGTTCGGTTTCCTGGGGGGCGGACCGCTGCCTTTCGCCGAAACCTATGCCGGTGCGAGCTTCGTGCTCGCGTTCAGGGCGCTGCCGCTGGTGCTCGTGGTGAGCGCGTTGTCGGCGCTGCTTTTTTACTGGCGGGTGCTGCCCTGGGTCGTGAGGGGTTTTTCGTTCCTGCTGGAGAAGACAATGGGTGTCGGCGGCGCGATCGGCTTGTCCTCAGCGGCGAACGTGTTCGTCGGCATGGTCGAGGCACCCCTGATCGTCAAGCCCTATATCCGTCACATGAGCCGCAGTGAGCTCTTCATTCTCATGAGCTGCGGCATGGCGACCGTCGCCGGCACGGTGATGGCGCTCTATGCGAGCATCCTTTCGAAGGTGATTCCCGACGCGCTGGGGCACATCCTGATCGCTTCGATCATCAGCACTCCGGCGGCGATCGCGATCTCGGTGCTCATGGTTCCGGGAAAGGCGTCACCCACGGAGGGAAAGCTCGCATCCCAGGCCGCCACTTCGAGCATGGACGCGGTGACTCGCGGGACGCTCGACGGGGCGCAGCTCCTCGTCAACATCGTCGCGATGCTGGTCGTGCTGGTGTCGCTCGTGAGCCTCGCAAACCAGGTTCTCGCGCTGCTTCCGGGCGTCGCAGGGGCCCCGGTCACGCTGCAGCGCTTGTTCGGCGTCGCGCTGGCGCCTCTTGTCTGGATCATGGGCATTCCGTGGGCGGAGGCGACGACTGCCGGGGCCTTGATGGGTACGAAGACCGTGCTCAACGAGCTGCTCGCCTACGTCGATCTCGCGAAGCTCCCCGAGGGCGCGCTCAGCCCCCGGAGCCGACTCATGATGACCTATGCGCTGTGCGGCTTCGCCAATTTCGGCAGCCTCGGCATCATGATCGGAGGCCTCGCGACCATGGCGCCTGAGCGCCGCGACGAGATCGTTTCGCTGGGCGCAAAGACCATCGTCTCCGGTACGCTTGCGACCTGCGTGGCGGGCTCGGTGGTGGGCATGCTGTATTGAGCCCGCGCGGGGAGTCTTACTGGAGAATCGCCTTGATCCTCTCCCAGTCGTTGGGAAAGAGGGCGAGCATTCCCG
The DNA here is from genome assembly GCA_005882235.1 of Betaproteobacteria bacterium. Lineage (GTDB taxonomy): Bacteria > Pseudomonadota > Gammaproteobacteria > Burkholderiales > SG8-39 > VBDM01. The sequence goes on along the minus strand of VBCT01000012.1, from coordinate 1,966 downwards.
GCTTGTCGGCGTCGAGCACCGAATAGTCGAGCGCCAGAAACTCCCCGACGATCGCATCGTACTTCTCCTGCAGGACTCTCGAATCGGGATCGAGACCGCGCACCATCCCCAGGCCGGTCGGTGCCGTGCCGATCACTTTCACGCTCAGGTCGGGGCGATATTTCCTCAGGAGGAGGACGAGCCGCCATATGTCGCCACTCCAGAAGGCGGTTCTGCGCTCGCGTTCGGCGGTGTGGCGGGACAAGGGGTAGCAGTCGTGAATCAACATCGTCGACCGTGACGTGCAGTGCTTCTCGAGATTAATGAAGTCGCGCAGTGCAAATTCGAATTGGTGCATCCCGTCGATGAAAGCGAGATCAATAGGCAAGCCGCCGAATTCCGCTCGCACGTCGTGAGCGGCGAAGTACTCGTCGCTCGTGGTGGCATGAATGCTCGTGCCGGGAGCGAGCCCCTGCGTGATCTTGGGTTCGGGGTCGATGCCGATCGCGCGCGTTTCCCGGCGGGCGAGCGCGATCGATTGCCCGGTCTCGACGCCGATCTCCAGGTAGGTGCGCGGACGCAAATGCGAATGGAACATCGCGATGACTTCGAGATAGAAGGGTCCGGGAAAGTTGAGGCTCGCGAGGAAGCCATGTGCGGGGTGCAGCCCGGGGTCGAGCGCGAGCGCTGTTTCGCAGCATTCGCGCGCGGCCTCGTTCGCGCCCAGCTCCCGGTGCGCCACGGCGGCGCCGAAATGGCACTCGGTATTTTGCGGGTCGAGCACGCGGCCACGCTCGAAATGCTCGAGCGCCTCGCGGAAGCGTCCCGTCCGCAAATCGATCCCGCCGGCGTAGTTGTGCGCGTGAACGTGCTCCGGTTCTGCGCGCAGGGTCCCGGCAAAGTGCTCTGCGGCGACAGCAAGCTTGCCCGCCTTGTACGCCTCCACTCCGGCTTCGAAGTCGATCTGCCCGGGCAGGCGGACTTTCGACGCGAATAGGTCTTTCAGCATCCGTCCCAGCATACGGCGCTAAGCTTAACTCAATACGGAAGAGTCGTTGCACGAGCGGATAAATCGGGCGAAAATCAGACGCGTCAAGGAGTAGTCTCGGGAATTCATGAAATCGTCCGAAATCAGGGCAAAGTTTCTCAAGTTCTTCGAAGAGCGCGGCCACGCGGCCGTCGCCTCGAGCCCGCTCGTTCCGGCAAACGATCCCACGCTGCTTTTCACCAACTCGGGCATGGTGCAGTTCAAGGACGTGTTTCTCGGGAGGGAAACCCGCGCCTACAGGCGCGCCACGACCGCGCAGCGGTGTCTGCGCGCGGGCGGAAAGCACAACGATCTGGAGAACGTAGGCTACACCGCTCGCCACCACACGTTCTTCGAGATGCTCGGCAACTTTTCATTCGGCGATTACTTCAAGCGCGACGCGATCCGCTATGCCTGGGACCTGCTGACCAGGGAGTACAAGCTGTCGCCTGAGCGCTTGTGGACGACGGTGTATCACGAGGACGACGAAGCCTACGATCTCTGGACGAAGGAGATCGGCGTGCCGAAAGGGCGCTGCATCCGCATCGGCGACAAGCCCGGAAGCCCGAAATACCAGAGCGATAACTTCTGGCAGATGGCCGACACGGGCCCCTGCGGTCCCTGCAGCGAGATTTTCTACGACCACGGGCCCGGGGTCCCGGGCGGCCCGCCCGGCTCGAGCGAAGCCGAAGGCGATCGCTACATCGAGATCTGGAATCTCGTTTTCATGCAGTTCAATCGGGACGACAAGGGCGCGGTGACTCCCCTGCCTAAACCCTGCGTGGACACGGGCATGGGCCTGGAGCGAATCGCAGCCGTTCTCCAGGGCGTGCACTCGAATTACGCGATCGACCTGTTCCGGGACCTGATACGCGCCGCGGGGCGGGAGACGGGAACGAAGGACCTCGTGAACAATTCGCTGAACGTGATCGCCGACCACATCCGCGCATGCGCCTTTCT
>VBCT01000011.1 GCA_005882235.1 Betaproteobacteria bacterium | reverse complement strand
TCGGGACCGCGGTGCGTACTTCCTTCTCCGTGGTTGAGGCGGAGGTCAACACCTTGCCGTCCACCGAGCGCAGCTGGGCGTATATGTGGGTGTTGGTTCGATGCACGGCCAGCCGCACCTTCGCCAATTCGCGGATTTTTCGCCGCGTCTGCGAAGCGCGCCGAAGCCTTGCCGCTTTTTTATCGATCATCGCAGTCCCTACTTCTTTTTCGTTTCTTTCAAGATCACCCGCTCGTTGGAATAGCGCACACCCTTACCCTTGTAAGGCTCGGGCGAGCGGTAGGCGCGGACCTCGGCGGCGACTTGTCCCACTTGCTGCTTGTCCAACCCCTTGATGACGATTTCGGTTTGAGAGGGCGTCTCGACCTTCACCCCTTTGGGCATGGAGTGCACGACGGGATGCGAGAAACCCAGCGTGAGGTTCAACTTGTCCCCTTGTGCCTGCGCGCGATAGCCGACCCCGACCAGCGTCAGCCGCTTCTCGAAACCCTTGGTCACTCCGAGCACCATGTTGGCGGCGAGCGCCCTCAGCGTTCCCGACATGGCGTTCGCCTCGTCCGAGTCCTCGAGAGCCTTGAATACCAGCTTGTCCCCGTCCTTCTCGATGCTGACGTCGCTGCGCAGCCGCTGCGACAGCGTTCCGAGCGGCCCCTTGATGGCGAGAGCTTCGGCCGCGAGCGTCGCCTCGACGCCCTTGGGCAGGGTTACGGGAAATTTTGCGATCCGAGACATGGCCGATTCCTAAGCGACGATGCAAAGCACTTCGCCGCCGAGGCCGGTGGCGCGCGCCTTGCGATCAGTCATGACGCCCTTGGACGTGGAGACGATGGCGACGCCGAGCCCGTTCATGATGCGGGGCAGCTCGTCGCGCCCCTTGTAGATGCGCAATCCCGGGGTGGACACGCGCTCGATTTTCTCGATCACGGGCTTGTCCGCGTAGTACTTGAGGCCGATCTCGAGCTCCGGTTTCCCTTCCTTTTCGCGGACGGTGAAGCCGTCGATGTAACCCTCGTCCTTCAGCACCTGGGCGATGGAGATCTTCAGCTTGGAGGACGGAACGCCGACCAGGGTCTTTCCGACCATCTGGGCGTTGCGGATGCGGGTCAGCATGTCGGCAATGGGATCGGTCATGCTCATGTTGGAAACCTCCTACCAGCTCGCCTTGATCAGGCCCGGGATCTCCCCGCGCAGCGCGATTTCGCGCAGCTTGTTGCGACCGAGCCCGAACTTGCGAAACACCCCGCGCGGCCGGCCGGTCAGCCTGCAGCGGTTCCGGAGCCGCACGGGCGAGGCGTTCCTCGGCAGCTGCTGCTGCTTCTCGCGAGCCTCCTGGCGCTCTTCGTCGGAGCGCCTGGAGTCGTTGATGATGGCGAGCAGCGCTGCACGTCTGGCAGCGAACTTGGCCACCGTCCTGCGGCGTTTCTTGTCGCGGTTGACTACGGCGAGTTTGGCCATGGCGATCCTTCAGGTCTTGAACGGAAAGCGGAAGGCGGCGAGCAGCGCGCGCGCCTCGTCGTCGTTTTTCGCGGTCGTGGTGATGCTGATGTTGAGCCCTCGCAGAACGTCGATCTTGTCGTATTCGATCTCCGGAAAGATGATCTGCTCCTTGACGCCGAGGCTGTAGTTGCCGCGACCGTCGAATGCGCGGCTCGAGATGCCGCGGAAGTCGCGGATACGCGGGATCGCCACCGTGACCAGACGATCGAGGAACTCGTACATGCGCTTGCCGCGCAAGGTCACCATGCACCCGACCGGAAACCCCTTGCGGACCTTGAACGTCGCGATCGATTTCTTGGCCAGGGTGATCACGGGTCTCTGACCGGCGATCTTGGTGAGATCGGCGACGGCGTTATCCAGGATTTTCTTGTCGGTCGTCGTCTCGCCCACGCCCATATTGAGAGTGATCTTCTTGATGCGAGGCACCTGCATCGAGGTCTTGTACCCGAACTTCTTCATCAGATCGGGCACCACGTCCTTGCGGTAATAGTCTTGTAAGCGAGCCATAAACGGGTTCTCGAAGTCCTAGGGGATCAAGCGTCCACCATTTCGCCGTTGGACTTGAACACGCGCACCTTGCGCCCGTCCTCCATCTGCTTGAACCCTACGCGGTCGGCCTTCTTTGTTTGCGGGTTGTACAAAGCGACGTTCGAGATGTCTATGGGCATGTCCTTGTCCACGATGCCGCCCGTCAGACCCTTCACGGGGTTGGGGCGCTGATGCTTCTTGACGCGGTTGACCCCCTCTACGACGAGGTGCCTTGCATCCACGATCCGCAGCACCGTCCCCCGCTTTCCCTTGTCCTTGCCGGCGGTGACGATGACGTCGTCGCCTTTTCTGATTTTTTCCATAGTCTCAGGCATCCACCGTCGCAGCCGATCACAGCACTTCGGGGGCGAGCGAAACGATCTTCATGAAGCGCTCGCTGCGAAGTTCCCGGGTCACGGGCCCGAAGATGCGCGTGCCGATGGGCTCCATCTTGGGGGTGAGTAACACCGCCGCGTTGGAATCGAACCGGATGCGGCTGCCGTCGGCGCGCCGCACGCCCTGTGCCGTGCGCACTACCACGGCGTGGTAAATCTCGCCTTTCTTGACGCGGCCGCGCGGCGCAGCGTCCTTGATGCTCACCCTGATGACGTCGCCAATGTTGGCGTAGCGGCGTTTCGAGCCGCCCAGCACCTTGATACACATTACAGCGCGCGCGCCGGTATTATCGGCGACATCGAGCACCGTCTGCATCTGAATCATTTTTCCGTCTCCAACTTGTCCGGCCCGAATGCGCTACGGGCAGGCAGTTTTGGATCCCGTTCGGGACGTGAAAAGGCAGCGGATTCTACGCGAAATCAAAATCTTTGCCAAGCGTTAAGATCTTTGCCAAATCCGCCTACGCCGCCCGCACCTTCTCGACCAGCTTGGCGATCCGCCACGCCTTGGTCCTGGAGATCGGGCGGCACTCCTCGATCACGACCAAATCACCCTCGCCGCACTCGTTTTTTTCGTCGTGGGCATGGTACTTCCTAGAGCGCGTCACGATCTTTCCGTACATCGGATGGGTGACGCGGCGCTCGACCAATACCGTCACGGTCTTGTCCATCTTGTCGCTGACGACTCGTCCGGTCAGCGTACGGGTGGTCTTGGCCTCGCTCATTTCACTTCCGCCTTTTCCTTCAGGATGGTGCGCACTCGCGCGATGTCACGTCGCACGCTTTTTAGCTGGCTGCTGTTGGTGAGCTGCTGCGTGGCCTTCTGCATGCGCAGACCGAACTGAGCGCGCAGCAGCTCCTCGAGCTCCTTGGAAAGCTGCGCCGGATCCTTGGCGCGGAGTTCACTCGCTTTCATGATCATGCCCTCTTGTTCGACCTTCACCCCATCTGACGGAACACGAACACCGTGCGCAGCGGAAGCTTGGCCGAGGCAAGGGCAAACGCCTCTCGTGCCGTCGGCTCGTCCACCCCGTCCATTTCGTACAGCACCTTGCCCGGCCTGATTTCGGCGACGAAATACTCGGGGTTCCCTTTGCCGTTACCCATACGCACCTCCGCGGGTTTTTGCGAGACGGGTTTATCCGGGAAGATGCGTATGAAGATGCGCCCGCCCCGTTTGATGTGGCGCGTCATGGCACGGCGGGCCGCCTCGATCTGGCGCGCGGTAAGGCGTCCGCGGGTCGTCGCCTTCAGGCCGTATTCACCGAAGGAAACCTTCGTCCCTCGCGTGGCGACACCCCTGTTGCGTCCCTTTTGTTGCTTGCGGTATTTCGTTCGAGCAGGTTGAAGCATGGAATCGCTCCTCGCCTAAGCCTTGGGCTTTCTGGATTTCTTCACTGCGGTTTTCGGCTTCGCTTCCGACTTCGCTTCGGCCTTTCCCTTCGCATCGCTCACGGCCTTTTTCGCGGCGACCGGATGAGGGCGCGCGGCCCTGGGCTTGGCCGCGGCGGAACTCCCCGTGTCGGACGCCGTCTTGGCTGCGGCGATCGGTTCGGGCTTCTCGTCGAGAGGGCTAGTCACGGGTTTAGGCGTCGCCTTCTTCACTTTCTTCGCGGCAAGAACCTCGTCGGCGCTCGGAGCCGGAGGCGCGACCGGCTGGTCGCCCTTGGCCATCACTTCGCCCTTGTACACCCAGCACTTGATGCCGATCACGCCGTAGGTCGTCTTCGCTTCGGAAAAGCCGTAATCGATGTCTGCGCGCAGCGTATGAAGGGGAACTCGCCCCTCGCGATA
>VBCT01000034.1 GCA_005882235.1 Betaproteobacteria bacterium | reverse complement strand
ACTAAGGCCGGCCAAAACAAAGCGGCGCATGGGTAGCTTGTTATCTACGACATCGGTTACGTTGAACTTTCCGTTGCGATCGGCGATGCCCTCAAGGCCGCTGCGGTCGCGCCCGAGCAATGAGTTTAATTGAGCCGGAAGGATTTCAAGCGAATGTGCTTCGGTAAGAGGCTTACCTGCGCAGGCAGACTGGTGCTGCGCCACCGCGACCAGTGAGAAGCCGGACAAAAGGCTGGCGAGAACGGATGCGGCGACGGAGGGCTTCATGTGGGGGCTAACTTGGATTAGTTGACTTTTTAGTTGACAAATAGTCGGTTTGCAAGCCGCCATTCTGCTCCGACATCAGGTCATCTTTCAAGCTGGTCAAGGCGTTAGTGCTGTTGTAGTCCAAAACGTAAACCGACTTTTCGAGAGGAGACTGTATGCACGATGTTCCGCGGCCCGAGTCGAAGCCGCGCCTGCTGGAGCAGGTTCGGCAGGCGATTCGCCGCCTGCACTACAGTTTGCGCACGGAGGAGACTTATCTTCACTGGATCCGGCGCTTCATTTACTTCCACGGAAAGCGGCACCCCCGGGATCTGGGGGCGGCCGAGGTCACGGCGTTTCTCAATCATCTGGCCCGGGATCGCGGGGTGGCCGCCTCTACGCAGAATCAGGCCTTGGCATCGCTGCTTTTCCTCTACAAGGAGGTTCTGGCCCTGTCGCTTCCCTGGCTCGAGGGCCTGGAGCGGGTGCGCAAACCGGCCCGCGTTCCCACCGTGCTCACCGCCTCGGAGGCACAGCGCCTGCTCTCGCGTCTCTCAGGGGACAGATGGCTGATGGCGAGTCTGCTCTACGGCGCCGGCCTTCGCCTTCGCGAATGCCTGAGGCTGAGAGTCAAGGACGTCGACTTCGAATATCGTCAGATCATCGTGCGCGACGGCAAAGGGGCGAAAGACCGCGTCACGCTTCTTCCAGACTCGGTCGTTCCCGCCTTCAAAGAACATCTCGAGCGCGCGAAGCTTCTTCACGAGCGCGATCTCACCGAGGGATTCGGCGACGTGGAGCTGCCCGATGCTCTGCACGCGAAGTACCCCCGCGCGGCGTACGAATGGGCCTGGAAGTTCGTTTTTCCTTCGTTCAAGCGCTCGGTCGATCCCCGCACCGGCGTCATCAGGCGCCATCACGTCTACGAAAACTATCTCGTTCGCGGGGTCAAGCAGGCCGCACGCGCCGCCGGGATTGTGAAGCACGTGAGCTGTCATACATTGAGGCACTCTTTTGCGACGCACCTCCTCGAGAACGGTTACGACATCCGCACGGTCCAGGAGCTGCTCGGCCACGCGAGCGTCGAGACGACGATGATCTACACGCACGTGATGAACAAGGGCGCGCGCGGAGTGAAAAGCCCGCTCGATCGCCTCGAGCAGCGCCGCGCGGCGTACGGCCTGCATTGAGCGGCGGCCGGCTTTCCAGCGATCTTAAGAATTTGTCCGCCGTACGGCGGACGCGGCGGTCGGAACGGAAGCGCCTCTAGGTCGAGCGCTGCGCCTTGTCCTTCTCGTTCTGCGCCTTGATCGCCGCGCGCGCCCTTTCCCAGTCGGCGTCGGTCCAGGCGAAGAGCTCGTTGAACGAGCCGCCGTTGACGAGGCAGGCTGCGCCGTCGACGGCGATGGTCTGGCCGGTGAGGAACTCGCAGCCGTCCGCCATGAGGAAGGCGGCGAGGTTCTGCAGCTCTTCCATTTTCCCCGCGCGCCGCATCGGGTTGACCGCCGCGGCGTCCCTGCCCGCGTCGCGGCCGGGCGCGAGGCGCTTGCCGGCGCCTTCGGTCGGGAAGATCCCCGGGGCGATGGCGTTGACGCGGATCCCGTGGCGGCCCCATTCGACCGCGAGCGACTGCGTCATGACGTGCACGCCCGCCTTCGACATCGCGGAGGGCACGACGAATGGGGACCCCGTCCACACCCAGGTGACGACGATCGAGACGACCGAGCCCTTGTGGCCGCCCGCGATCCAGCGCTTGCCGACCGCGTGCGTGACGTAGAAGGTGCCGTGCAGCACGGTGTTGGCGATGGCGTCGAAGCCGCGCGGGGAGAGGTCCTCGGTGCGCGAGATGAAGTTGCCGGCGGCGTTGTTGAGAAGGCCGGTGAGCGGCCCGCCGTCCTCCCAGATCGCCTGCACCATCGCGTCCACGCCTTCCGCGTCGCGGATGTCCGCGGTGTGGCATTTGACCGAGCCGCCGTGCTTGGCCGTGAGCTCGGCGGCGGTTTTTTCGAGCGGCTCGCGGCGCCGGCCGCAGATATACAGATCAGCGCCGAGCTCGAGGTACTTCGCCGCCATCTCGCGGCCGAGCCCCGTGCCGCCGCCCGTGACGAGGATGCGCTTGCCCTTGAGGAGGTCTTTGCGGAACACGGGTTAGACGGTCAATACGATCTTGCCGATGTGCCGGCTCGATTCCATCAGCTCGTGCGCCTGCGCGGCTTCGGCGAGCGGAAAGGTCTTGTAGACGACCGCCTTGATCCTGCCGGCTTCTATCAGCGGCCAGACTTTCTCACGCAGGTTCCTCGCGATCGCGCCCTTGAACTCGACCGGGCGCGGGCGCAGCGCCGAGCCGGTCACCGTCAAGCGCCGGCGCAGGATGTCGCTGAGGAAGACTGTCGCCTTGCTGCCGCCGAGGAAGGCGATGATGACGATGCGGCCGTCATCGGCGAGGCACTTCAGCTCGCGGTCGATGTACTCGCCCCCGACCATGTCGAGGATCACATCGACGCCGCGGCCGGCCGTAGCTTCCTTCACCGCGGCGACGAAATCCTCGGTCTTGTAGTTGATGGCGCGGTCGGCGCCGAGCTTCACGCAGGCCCCGCATTTCTCCGCGCTGCCCGCCGTCGCGAACACCTTGTGGCCGAAGGCTTTCACGATCTGGATCGCGGCGACGCCGATTCCGCTCGATCCGCCCTGCACGAGAAACGATTCACCGGGCCTCAAACCCGCGCGATCGAACACGTTGCTCCACACGGTGAAGAAGGTCTCGGGCAAGGAGGCGGCTTCGACGGGGGTCATGCCCTTCGGGATCGGCAGACACTGCGGAGCGGGCGCCGTGCAGTACTCGGCGTAGCCGCCGCCTTGGACGAGCGCGGTCACCGTGTCGCCGACGCGCCATCTCGCGACCCCTTCGCCGATTGCGGCGATACTGCCCGCGAGCTCCAGCCCCGGAATGTCGGACGCGCCCGGCGGCACAGGATAGTTGCCGGCGCGCTGCATGGTATCGGGGCGGTTGACGCCGGCGGCGACGACTTTGACGAGCAGCTCGCCCGGCTTCGGCTGCGGAACGGGGCGCGTGCCGATTCTGAGCACCTCCGGTCCTCCCGGCTGGGTGATCTCGACCGCGCGCATGGTCTTTGGGATCGTCATATCCCGACCTCGAAAAGGAAGCGCGATTATCGCATTTCGCTAGAATGCGAGCCGTCCCCATCCACGCGGGTTTCCAAGGGTGACTTCTAAAATCTTTTAAAATTCTCACACACCGGTTTTCACGGGGAGACACCAACATGAAGAAAGGCTTCGGCGCGGCGCTCGCTCTTTTCACGGCAATCCTTCCGGCCGGATTCATCCTTGCGCAATCCCAAGGTGTCGAACAGAAGATCTGGACTCTGCTCGACGACGGGAAGGCGGCGTACGTTTCGCTTGCGGAGTCCGATTTGCGCGCCGTCGGCGCGAACCTCGATCTGCCGGACGGCGGAAGATCGATCACCGCGCTGGCAGGGAAGGCTGACGGCGGCGCCTTCGATCCGCGCGACGTCGCCAGGCTTCCCGCGCAGCAGCTCGGCTACAAGGCAGACTGGATCGTCGAGCGTTTTCGCCGCTACAACCTCGATTGGGACATCACGGCCCTGCGCCTCACCAGCCTCAATCCGGAGGCGAAAAATTATCCGTGGTTCATCATCATCAACGGTGGCGCGGCGAATTTCTACGAATTCTACGTCGACCTGAAGAACCGTCCCGGCTGGGCGCAGTACCTGGCGCAGAAGCTCAACGTCATGATCGTGACCATTCCCGGTAACTTCAAATATGGCGGCTGGGACCTGCCGGTCCTGGACGCCAGGCGCCAGCCCGCATACTTGCTCGATCGCGATCTGTCCATGGACGAGTACGAGATGCGCAACGCCATCTACACCAACAGCCTGATCCT
>VBCT01000033.1 GCA_005882235.1 Betaproteobacteria bacterium | reverse complement strand
GACCAGCGGCGGAAGTCCTGCCCCTGCAGCAGCACCTGCGGAGTGTAGACGATCACCGGGCGCTTCATCTGCGCGAGCTTGCGCTGCCGCACCGAAAATTCACCCTTGGCGAACGGATCCTTCCAGCCGATGTAGTCCCAGTAATCGACATGCAGCGCGAGCGGCACCACCTGATCGGGTCTGAATCCCCGGCCGAAGAGCGAAGAGAGCCAGTGGTCCGCTGGAGGACAGGTGTCGCAGCCTTCCGAAGTGTACAGCTCGACCAGCGCGGTCGTGCGGGGCCCGCTGGAGGCCGAGCATGCCGGTTCGGCGGCGCGCGCGGCGAAGGCGAGCATGAGCGCGATGGTTGCGAGGGCACGCTTCGATTTCATGGTGTCTTCCGTCGGCGGGGAAGGCTCATCCTTTCAGCGGCGCATGGTACACGCAACTGCGGACTAGTACCATTTGCGTATGGATTCTTCCGTAACCCGCATCTTCGCACCTTTCTACTCGAGCGCGTTCAGCTGGAACTTTGCGCTCGGGATGACGCAACTGCTGATCCCGCTTTACGCGCGGGACCTGGGTTATTCCGGTGTCGCGATCGGCAGCCTGATCGCACTGCCCATCATCGTGCAGATGATCTTCAACCTCATCGGCGGAGCGTGGACCGACCGCCTCGGCGGTATGAACATTTCCCTGGTCGCGTTCGCAGCCACCGCGGCGGCCGGAATCATGTTCGCCGCGTCGTCGAGCTTCGCGGGCCTGTTCGCCGCGCAGATCATGATGATCGTGGCACGCGCCGTCTATTGGCCCGCGAGCTGGACGCTCGTCAGCCAGCTTCCCGGCGAGCGCAGCAGCTTGATGGGGACGCTGAACGCAATCACGAGCTCCGGCCAGATCGCCGGCACCGTCGGCGCCGGGATGATCATCGCAGGCTGGGGCTTCGGCGCAGGTTTTTGGACCGTGGCGGCGATGGGCGTTCTCTCTTTTGCCTCGGGCCTCGTGTTCCGCTACGCGCCCCCGGCCCGGGAGAAGGCCCCGCTCGCCATGCTTGCGACCTACCGAATGCTGCTCGGCCGGCGCTCGATCCATTACGGCATCATGTGCGCCTACATCTCGGCTCTGCCCTTCTCCTTGAGCGTCTCGTTTTATCCGATCTTGCTGATCGAGCAGGGGTTCGGGTCGGAGGCGGCAGGCTGGCTCGTCGGAATGCGCGCCCTGGGCGCGATTGCTGCGGGCGTCGTCCTCGCGCGTTTCGTGAAGCACGCGGACGACTCCTCCGTGCCGCTTGCCTCGGCCCTGGCCATCGCGGCCTCGGTGGGCCTGGTCGCTTTTTTCACGAACCCGGCGATCATTGCATTCTTCCTCTTCGGCGTGGGACTCGGCTCGGGTGTGATGACGATCTATTTCCAGATCCTCGTGAGCACGTTGTCATCCGGCGAAACCCGCGGATCGGCGATGGCGCTCGCCGGGATGGGGTGGAGCATCTCGCACATCTCGACTCCTCTCGTCATGGGCGCTCTGAAGGACCTGTACGGCATTCATGCGGCCTTCTACGCCCTGGGCGCTTTCGCGTTTCTGTTTTCGTTCGCCCTTCCTCCGGTCCACCGCTGGTCGCTCGCCGGCGGAAAGCCGCGCTGAGCGCTCGAAGTCCGGTAAACTGCGGGCTTCGGCCCTAGTGGAGCCAAGCCGTGAACGCCATCGTCAAGTGGATGGGGATCGTCTTCGCAATCGGCGTCGCGCTCATGTACATCGAGTACCGCTTCGCGAAAAAGAAAAAAGAAGGCTTCACCCCGACCGACAGGCAGCGCGTCACCGGCATTTTCTGGATCACGATCTTCTTCTGCTTGCTGGTCGGCGGAGTCATGTGGCTGTCCGACTAGGCGGATGAAAGTGCCCCTGGGGGTGCTCGATCAATCCCCCGTCATCAGCGGACACAGTCCCGCTAGAGCGATCGCTGAAACCGTTTCGCTCGCACGGCTCGCCGAAGAGCTGGGCTACCGACGCTACTGGCTCGCCGAGCACCACGCCATCGCGGCGCTCGCCGACCCCAGTCCTGAGATTCTCGTCTCGCGCGTCGCCAGCGCCACCTCGCGCATCCGCGTCGGCACCGGCGGCGTGCTGCTGCCTTATTACAGCCCGCTGAAGATCGCCGAGCAGTTCCGCATGCTCGAGGCCCTGTTTCCCGGGCGCATCGATCTCGGCATCGGCCGCGCGCCGGGCGGGGACCCGCGCACTGCGCTCGCCTTGGCGGACGGCGAATACCCGGGCGCGGAGCACATGCCGCAGCAAGTACAGGACCTGATCGGCTTTCTCGATCGGACGCTGCCCGCGGGCCATCCATACGTCAAGGTCAAGGCTCAACCCGCCGGAGATACTTCGCCCGAAATATGGCTGCTCGGCTCCTCGGATTACGGCGGCGCTCTCGCCGCTCAGCTCGGCCTGCGCTTCGCGTTCGCGCATTTCATCAGCGCGTTCGGAGGCGAGGCGGTGGCGCGCGCCTACCGCGATCAGTACCAGGCTTCGGAGCGCGAGCCGCAACCCCGGTCGCTCGTATGCGTGTTCGTGATCTGCGCGAAGACACGTTCCGAAGCCGAGCGCCTCGCCGCAAGCATCGACCTCCGGCGCCTGCACATGGCGAAGGGCATCAATGCGCCCGTGCCGACGCTCGAGGAAGCGAGGGCCTACCGCAGCTCTCCGCAGGAGCGCGCCTACATCGAGCAGCAGCGTGCGCGCCTGGTGCTCGGCGACCCGGCCGAGGTGAGGGAAAAACTGCTGGCGCTGAAGGAAAAGTTCGCGGCCGACGAGCTGATGGTCATCACCATCACGGGCGATTACGAGAGCCGGCGGACTTCGTATCGCCTCGTCGCGGGGGCGTTCGCCTAGCGGTCGGGATTGAGCTTGGGCCCGGATGCGTCGCGCCCCGGCCACTCGGTCCGATTGCGGCCGGATTGCTTGGCCGCGTAGAGAGCGTCATCGGCCCGGGCGAGCAGCTCCAGGGAATTCGCCGAGCGTTCCAACGCAACCAGTCCGAGCGAAACGGTCACCTGGGGCAGCGGGTGTCCATCGTAGTCGAACGCTGCGTCGGCGATCGCCTCGCGCAGGCGCTCGGCGGCGCTGATGGCGCCCGGCATGGAAGTCTGCGGGAGGACCAGCACGAACTCCTCGCCGCCGATCCGGGCCGCGAAGTCGGCAGGCCTCAAGTTGGCGCGCACGAGCTGTCCTACCTGCAACAGCACGGCGTCCCCGGCGGCATGCCCGTAGGCGTCGTTGACCTGTTTGAAATGGTCGACGTCCATCATGGCGATGCACAGGGGCTCGGAGGCGTGGAGGTGGCGCTGCACGATGCGAGGCAGCGTCTGGTCGAGCCAGCGCCGGTTGCGGAAACCGGTGAGGGCGTCGCTCAAGGCCGCCTGCTCGAATTGCCGGCGCAGGGCGATGTTCTCCTGAACGGCGTCGTTGTTCGAGCGCATTCGCTTCGCCAGTCGGACCAGCAAGCCGACGGAGAACTCGTGCGAGGACTCGGCAAGCCACCAGAAGGTCTCTTCGTCGAGCACGAGGAGCTGCGTAGGCTTTTCCGCTGCGACCGTCGCAGTTGCGGCGCTGCCCGCGAGCAGCGACAGCTCCCCGACGGTCTCGCCCTGTTCAATGAACGCGAGCGGCGAGTCATCCAATTCCACGCGCAGCTGGCCCGAGATCACGATATAGACACGCAGATTCGGCTCACCCCGCCGCAGCAATCGCTGGCCCGCTGCTAGCTGCAGCAGCCGGGCGCGCGGCACCAGCGCGTCGAGAATCTGGTCGCCCGTTCCCTGCAGCGAT
>VBCT01000032.1 GCA_005882235.1 Betaproteobacteria bacterium | reverse complement strand
GCTCCGGAAATGACCCAGCCCGCGGTCATCGAGCTCATCGGGCACAAGCCGAAACCCGTGGAGAGAAGCTGCGACAGGCGCCGGCCGAAATAGGTCTTGCCGATTCCCGGTTCTCCGAGCAGAAGCATCGGCGGCAACTCCAGGCAGTCGTTGGACGAAGCGCACAGCGCGATGTGCTTCTTGACGTCGTCCAGGACTTTCGCGAAGTTGGGAAGCTCGTCGTAGAGGGTTTCCATCGCCGGAATCCCCGAGGGCTTCACCGTGAGGCGGGTGCCGCCCGCCTTGATCATTTTTTCGTAGGTGGACTTCAGCGCATCGTTCGCAGAGGTGGCAAGTTCCTGCAACGCGCGATCGACTTCCGCGACGTCATAGACATCCTTGAATCCGCCGATCGGGATGTTGACCGCTGCTGTCGTCATTCTGACTGCCTCCACGCGAATACAAGCTATCACGCAAGAGTGATACCTACAACCCGTCTGACATCCCTAACGGACTGCGGTTTCGCTGCGTTGACCGGCAGTTTCTGGCACTCTCGCTCCGCGTTTGCCAAGGGCGTGATTTTTTGACGGTCCGAGAAGGCGCTCGGAGCGATGCTGCCTGTGCGAGTCGCTGCATTGGATGCGGGCGGCGCAGCGCTCCGCGACCGTGGATTTATTCGGGTAAAATTCAGGCTTTTCAGCTTGTTAGAGAAGGGCCGCCGGGCACCGGCGACAGCCATGCACTTCAAAGTCGACGACGTCAGGATCCGGGAGATCAAGGAGCTCGCGCCACCCGCGCACCTGCTGCGCGAATTTCCCTGCTCGGAGAAAACCGCGGAGCTGACCTATAACACGCGGCAGGCGATTCACCGTCTCCTTCACGGTTCGGACGACAGGGTTCTCGTCATCATCGGACCGTGCTCGATCCATGATCCCAAGGCGGGCCTCGAGTACGCGCGCAAGCTCGTCGAAATGAGAAGGGAACTCGAGCGGGACCTCGTCGTCGTCATGCGCGTCTACTTCGAGAAACCCCGCACGACCGTGGGCTGGAAGGGACTGATCAACGATCCGGACCTCGACGGCAGCTTTCAGATCAACAAGGGGCTGCGCCTCGCGCGCGAGCTGCTCATGGACATCAACGAGGCAGGGCTGCCCGCGGGCACGGAGTTTCTGGACATGATCTCGCCGCAGTACTACGCGGACCTGGTGAGCTGGGGCGCGATCGGCGCGCGCACCACGGAATCGCAGGTGCATCGCGAGCTCGCCTCCGGGCTGTCGTGCGCGGTCGGCTTCAAGAACGGCACCGACGGGAATGTGCGCATCGCGGTCGACGCGCTGAAGGCCGCGCGCACTCCCCACCATTTCCTTTCGGTGACCAAGGAGGGGCACTCCGCGATCGTCTCGACCAACGGCAACGAGGACTGCCACATCATTCTGCGCGGCGGAAAACATCCGAATTACGACGCGGGAAGCATCGACGCTGCGGCCAGGGAGCTGGCCGGCGCCGGGCTCGAGCAGCGCCTGATGGTCGATTGCAGCCATTCGAACAGCCAGAAGATGTACCAGCGCCAGATCGACGTCGCGCGCGAGGTCGCGCGCCAGGTCGCCGCCGGCGAGGACCGCATCATCGGCCTCATGGTCGAATCGCACCTCAAGGCCGGCCGCCAGGATCTCGTTCCGGAAAAGCCCCTCGTATACGGCCAGAGCATCACCGACGCCTGCATCGGCTGGGAGGACAGCGTGCCGCTGCTCAGGAATCTCGCCGAGGCGGTGCGCAAGCGCCGGCTGGTTAAAACCGAAGACTCCTAACAAAAACCGGGGACAGACCACGTTTTTTCATCGAACCAAGGAAACCGGCGACCCGGGACCGAGCAATAAACGTGGTCTGTCCCCGGTTTTCTGGGGCGCCGCGGCGCTGATCCTCGCGTTCAAGCTGTGGCTGTCCGCGGTCTTTCCCTTCACCGGCGACGAAGCGTATTTCGCCGAATGGGGCGCTTATCCGGACTACGGCTATTACGATCATCCGCCGATGATCGGCTGGCTGCTCGCTCTTCTGCTCAAGCTGTCGCGCGCAGAATGGCTGCTGCGCCTGCCGGTGACCCTGCTGCCCTTCGCGCTCGCAGCGGGAATCTACGTCGTGCTGCGCCGCGTGGACGAAGCTAAGGCGGCGCTCGCCGCGCTCGCCTTCTTGCTGCTCCCCGCGAATGTATGGGGAGTCTTTATCACGACCGACACGCCGCTCGTTTTCTTTTGCTTCGCCTCGGCGTTCGCCTTCTGGCTGGGGATCGTCCGGCGCTCAGCCGGCTGGTACGCGCTTGCCGGCGTATTTCTAGGTCTGGCATTTCTTTCCAAGTACTTCGCCGTCTTGCTGGGATTCGCCTACGTGGTTCATGTCGCGCTCTCCCCCCGCGGCCAGCGCGACTGGCGTGCGCTCGCGCTCGTCGTTCTGAGTTCGCTTCCGTTCGCCGCCGTCAACCTTTGGTGGAATTACGAGCATTGCTGGGCGAACTTGATGTTCAATCTCTACAACCGGCATGACACCGCCGGCTGGTCTTGGAAGACGCCGCTCGTCTATGCCGTCTCGGTGCTCTACGTGCTCAGCCCGGTCGCCCTGTGGCAGCTCGCAAAAGAGCGCCGGCGCGTGGCGGCTGCGCTCGGTGAGCCGGCGACGCGGTTTTTCGCCGTCGTCTTCGCGCTCCCCTTCGGATTTTTCGCCGCGCTTTCGGCGGTCAAGCTGATCGGCCTGCACTGGATGCTCGCCTTCGTGCCTTTCTTTTTCGTCGCTGCGGGCGGCTTGCTGTCGCGCGAGCAGCTGCTGCGCTCGGTGCTCTATCTAGGGGCCCTGAGCGCCCTCCACGTCGCGGCGATCCTCGCTGCGGCGATGCTGCCGCTCGACACCTGGAAGAGCGCGCGTTTCTACGACGGCATCGTGTACCACGCACGAATGCCTGAAATCCTCCGTGAGCTGAAGCCCTACGGGGAGGAATTCGATTTCGCCACCGACGGGTACTCGATGTCGGCGGTCGCGTCCTTTCATGCGCGCCGGCGCGTGGCCGTATTCGGCGCCGCCTCCTCGCACGCACGGCACGACGACATCCTGACCGATTTCAGGCGGCTCGACGGCAAGAACATTCTGGTGCTGCGCAAGGATGCGCCCGGCGATGCCGACTACCGGCCCTATTTCCGCTCCGTCGAATACAGGGAGTTCACTCTCTGGGGTGCGACCTTTCATGTGGTCCTCGGCCGCGGCTTCGATTTCGCTGCGTACCGCGAGAGGATCCTGAAACCGTTGCAACAGCGTTACTACGCCATTCCCCGGTACTTGCCGCAGGGACACTGCTATTTCTGCGAGCGCTATCTGAGCACGCCGACCTGCCCTACAAAGGACTGACCCGATGACGAGCGCCCTCATCCGCCTTTTGCGCCCACACCAGTGGATCAAGAACGGGTTTCTTTTCATGGGCGTGGTCTTCGGCCACGGATGGAACGACGCAACGCTCGTCGCGGAAGCGCTTGTCCTGTTCGCCGCCTTCTGCCTGGTCTCGAGCGCCGTGTACATCCTCAACGACATCGCCGACCGGGATGCCGACCGCCTGCATCCGCACAAGCGCGAACGGCCGCTGGCGCGAGGCGAGATCGGCGTGGGCGCGCCGATCGCGCTGTGCGTCGCCCTCGCGCTGGGCGGGCTCGCGCTCGCGGCCACCGTCTCGCTGCCGGCCCTGCTGATCGCCGCCGCCTATATCGTACTCAATATCGGATACAGCGCCGGGCTCAAGCACGTGGTGATTCTCGATGTGTTCATGATCGCCGGCGGATTCATGCTGCGCATCCTCGCAGGCACCGCGGGAGTCGGCATCGCTCCGTCGAAATGGCTGCTGCTCTGCGGGCTGATGCTCACCCTGTTTCTCGGTTTCTGCAAACGGCGGGCCGAGCTGCTCGCAGTGACTGGCCCCGCGAATTCAGGAGGCGGACATCGTGTCTTCCTCGACGGCTACAGCATGGCGCTGCTGGATTGCCTGATCGCGGTCAGCGTTGCCTGCGCCGCGCTCGGCTACGCGCTGTACACGGTGGACCCGGACACCATAGCGCTTCATGGCACCGACCGGCTCTTCCTCACGTTTCCGTTCGTGTTGTACGGCCTGTTTCGGTATCTGCAAGTCGTGTATTCGAAGGGGGGAGGCGGTGATCCCGCCTGGGAGATGCTGCGCAATCCGCACCTGATCGCGGCGACCGCGGGGTGGCTGGGCGCGACCGGATGGTTCCTAGCGGGGTGAAAGGCCGCTTGGATATTTGTGATCGGTACGGCGTTTGGGCATAATCTCGCCCGTCACCGGCGCGAGCGGCGGGAGCCGGGCCCGCGCGCGGCGGCTCACCGAGGCGAGTCCGAAGATGGCAGAAACTGCGGAAAGGGCCCGGCTGGCACAGCTGGAGTCGCTGGGCGATCCGATGCAATTCGCCAGCAGGATTCACAGCCTCATCACGTTCTCGCCCCTTTTCGAGACCTTCAACCTGACGGAAATCCGCGTGCTGAGCGAGTTCATGCAGGTCTACCGCGCCGGCCCCGGCGTGGAAATCATCCGCGAAGGCGACGCGGGGGATTTCATGGTCTTTCTCATCGAAGGCCGGATCGAGGTGTTCAAGCAGGACCGGTCGAACGCCCCGCGCCTGATTGCGCTGATCGCGCCGGGGCAATCGTTCGGCGAGATGTCGATGATCGACGGCGAGCCGCGCTTTGCGAGCTGCATTGCGGCGGAGTCTTGCATGATCGCGGTGCTATCGCGCGACAGCCTGGCGCGCATCATCCTGGAGCAGACAACGCTCGGGGCGAAAATCCTAATGGAACTGGTGCTTATGCTGTCGCAGCGGCTGCGTCACACCAGTTCCAGGCTGCTCGACTACATGGATCGCGAAAAGACTTGATCAGGGGGTCATACCGGCCAAAGAACCTGTGGCACAATACGCGGCCGGAGTGGTGGAGGGTGAAATGAAAATAACGAACGGCAAGGATTTCTGGGCCGGGGTGATGTTCATCGCGTTCG
>VBCT01000024.1 GCA_005882235.1 Betaproteobacteria bacterium | reverse complement strand
GCGGCATCACCCATGATCTTCAATGCGTTCTCCTCGGTGATTTCGCCCTGGCCCAGAATACGGGTCTTCTTCGAATCGATGCCGAGATCCACGAGCGCCTTGCCGAAGGCGGCCGGCTGCGCGCCTCCGGGGATGAATACGAACATCGCTTCCGGGTTGAGGTCTTTCGCGCGCTGCACGAACGGAAAAAAGTCGGGATTGACCACCGGAATGCGCACCGAACCGATGACCTCGCCGCCGGCCTCCTTGAACGCACGCTGGAATGCGCCCTCGGCGTCGTGTCCGGGACCGTAGTCCGACACCATCGTATACAGTCTGCGGATGCCGCTCCTGTAGGCCCAGGCGCCGAAGGTCTCGTTCAGCTGCGGCACGGTGAGCGAGGTGCGCGCCATGTAGGGCGACTTGGTCGTGATGATCGCGGTGGCCGCGTTCATCACCACCATGAATTTCTTCGCTTCGGCGGATACGTCCGCGGCGGCGAGGGCGTTGGGCGTGAGCACGAACCCGGCCAGGATATCGATTCTGTCGCGCACCACCAGTTCCTGCGCGTGGCGCTTGGCGATGTCCGGCGCGACGCCGCCCGTGTCCCTGCGGATGATTTCAAGCTTCCTTCCTGCGACCGCGTCGCCGCGCTCCTTCATGTAGAGCTTGATGGCGTTGTCCATCTGCGTCGCCGCGTCGGCGAACTGGCCGGAGTACGGCATGATCAGCCCGATTTTGACGGGCTGTTGCGCGTGCGCCGGAAACGCGACTGCCAGGGCCGCGAAGATCACGGCGAAATGTCGATTCATGGGGTTTCCTCCTCCGCAGCTATCATAGTCACTTTTTCCGCCCGAACTTCCCGGTGAGCTTCGCCTTGCCGATCGCATTGGCATTGATCATGTATGCGGCGAGCGCGGCACTCGCGCCGTCCACGTCGAGGCCGTCCACCTTGAGCGCGTACAGCGTGAAGTTGTAGCGGTGCGGCTTGTCGCCAGCCGGCGGGCAGGGTCCACCCCAGCCGGGGCCGCCGAAATCGGTGTCGATCTGCGCGCAGCCGGAAGGCAGGTTGGAGCCGTCTGACTTGCCCGCGTTCTTCCTCAGCTGGTTTGCGCTCGCCGGAATGTTGACGACGAGCCAGTGCCACCAGCCCGCGCCGCCGGTCGGGGCGTCCGGATCGTGCACCAGCAGCGCGAAGCTCTTCGTGTTCTCGGGCGCCCCCGACCAAGCGAGCGCGGGCGAAACGTTCTCGCCGGAACAGCCGAAGCCGTTGTACACCTGCTCCATGGCTATCGGGCCGTTCGGCCGGATGTCGGGGCTCATGAGCTCGAACTGGGCGCGCGCAGCGCCCTTTTTTCTTGTTGCCATGGAACCTCCATGCGAGAGAGAGGGGGATTGTAACCAAGCGGCGCCCCGGCCGCATTTATAATGCCGCGAAGCTTACATTTTGATGAAAACCCGCACGGAGGAACAATGTCGAGTCTCACCCTGAAACAGGCCAATACCGTCATCGAAAAGGCCCTGGCGCGTGCACGCGCCATGAAAATCAAGCCGCTCGCGGTGGTCGTGCTCGACGACGCCGGCCACGTCAAGGCTGCGCAGCGCGAGGACGGGGCGAGCATGTTCCGCTTCGACGTGGCGCTCGGAAAAGCGTGGGCGTCGGTCGCGATGGGTGTCTCGAGCCGCGCCCTACTCAAGCGCGCCAAGGACAATCCCAATTTCTTCGTTGCTCTCGCCGCGACGGCCAAGGGGAAATTCCTGCCGCAGACGGGCGGCGTCCTGATCAGGAACGAAAAAGGCGAGATCCTCGGCGCTGCGGGGGCGAGCGGCGGAACGGGCGAAGAGGACGAGGAAGCCTGCGTTTCGGGGATTCAGGCGGCGGGGCTGACCGCGGACGCAGCGGCTTGAGCTCGAAAATGAAACGCGCCGCGTTCTTCCCGCTCGTCTTGGTTTGCTCGCTCGCCGCGTCCGGGGCCTTGCGCGCACAGCCCGCCGACGTCGCGGCGCTCGCGCTGTACGAGGGAACCGATCGCGAGCAGCGCCTCGTCAAAGGCGTGCGGGCGGAGCGCGAGATCAATCTCTACTCGTCCCTGGTGCTCGAGGATCTCAACGCGCTCGCCGCGGCCCTCGACAAGAAGTACGGGCTGAAGCTGAAGTTCTGGCGCGCCGGCTCCGAGAAAGTCGTGCAGCGCATCGTCACCGAGGCGCGCGCCGGCCGCTTCGACTTCGACGTCGTCGAGACGAACGGCCCCGAGCTCGAGTCGCTGCACCGCGAGAAGCTGCTGCAGAGGGCCGCTTCGCCGCATTTCCCTGACCTCATGCCCGAGGCGATCAGGCCGCACCGCGAATGGGTCGGGACCCGCCTCAACATGTTCGTCCACGCCTACAACACCAACCTGGTGAGGAAAGACGAGCTGCCGAAGTCCTACGAGGACTTCCTGCATCCGAGGTGGAAAGGGAGGCTGGGAATCGAGGCCGAGGACGTCGACTGGTTCGCGATGGTGGTCAAGGAAATCGGCGAGGACAGGGGCCTGCGGCTTTTCCGCGAGATCGTCGCGAGGAACGGGCTCTCGGTGCGCAGGGGGCATACGCTGCTCGCCGGCCTGGTCGCCTCCGGGGAAGTGCCCTTTGCGCTCACCGTCTACAACCACAACGCCGAGAAGCTCAAGCAGAGAGGCGCCCCGGTCGACTGGTATGCGATACAGCCCGCGATCGCGCGGGTCAACGGCGTCGCGCTCTCCAGGAGGCCGGCGCACCCGCATGCCGCGGTGCTGTTCTACGATTTCATGCTCGGCGAGGGGCAGGCGATCCTGGTCCAGGGGAATTACGTGCCGACCAACCGCAGGGCCGATCCGGGCACGGCGAGAACGCGGCTGAAATTCGTCGATCCGGCGGCGATGCTGGACGAAAGCGCGAAGTGGGAAAAGCTCTACGGCGAGATCATCACGCGGCAGTCGAAATGAGCGCGAAGCGCTGACGACCGCCCGTGCTCGTCCTCGAACGCATCGCCTCGGTCATAGGGCCCGTCTTCCTGATCATCGCGATCGGCTACGGCTACGGGCGCCGCAACCGGCCCGACCTGAAATCTTTCAACCACGTGTCGCTCCACGTGCTCGGGCCGCTCCTCGTTTTCACTTCGCTCGCGGGGGAGGACTTCCGGCTCGAGGGCAACGCCGCTTTCGTCGCGGGCGGAGTGGCGGTGATCCTCGTCTCGGGGCTCATCGCCTGGCCGATCGCGCTCCTCGCGCGCGTGAGCCCGCGCACCTTCGTGCCGCCGATGATGTTCAACAACTGCGGCAACATGGGCCTGCCTCTCGCGGTGCTCGCCTTCGGGCGTCCGGGCCTCGCGGCGATGGTGCTGCTCTTGGTGGCGAGCACGCTCTTGCAGTTCACTCTCGGGAGCCGCATCGTCAGCCGCCACGCCGAATGGAAAGCGCTCGCGACTTCGCCGATGATCATCGCGAGCGTGCTCGGGCTGGTCTTCAGCGCCTTTGCCTGGAACGTGCCGGCTGCACTGATGGCGGGACTGAAGATGCTCGGCGACGCCACGCTGCCTATGATGCTGTTCGCTCTCGGAGTGCGCCTCACCGATCTGTCGAAGCGCGGCTGGCAGGTGGGCGTGCTCGGCGCGGTGGTCTGTCCGCTCGCGGGGTTCGCGGGGGCCTACCTCGCGCAATTCATTCTGCGCTTGCCGTCCGAGGAATTTGCGCAGCTTATGCTCTTCGCGAGCCTGCCGCCTGCGGCGCTCAACTATCTCCTCGCCGAACGCTATCAGCAGGAGCCGGAGCGGGTGGCGTCGCTGGTGCTGATCGGCAACGCCTTTGCCATCGTGTTCGTGCCCCTGGGGCTGACGCTGGGGTTGCACCCGATTTGATGTTCGTTGAGCGGCATGCCGTGGGAGCGGCGTTAACCCCTAGACTCGATTTGCCGAGGATGGCATAGTAAAAGCATGCGACCCGACCTCAGCAGATTCGCTCCGCCATTTTTGGTTTGTCTATTTCTCGGTTGTGCCGTGTGTGCATCCGAGACTTTCGGCCAAGCCAAACAGAAGCAACCCCTGGCCGTGGTCGCGGGGAAGCCCATCTACGACGAGGATTTGCTGCCGTTCGTTCAAGCACAAGTGTTTCAGCTTCGAGTACAAGAATACGAAGTGAAAAGCAAGGCCCTCGAGAATCTGGTGAATCAAAAGCTGCTGGAAGCGGAGGCCAAGAAGAAGGACATCCCGGCTGAAAAGGTTCTCGCGCAAGAAGTGGATGCCAAGGTCCCCGAGCCCACGGAAGCCGAGCTGCAAGCTCTTTACATAGTGCAAAAAGAACAGCTGAGAAAGTCTTTCGATGAGCTCAAGCCGCAGCTTCAGCAGTTGCTGAAAAGGGCAAAACTCCAGCAGGCGCGCCAAGACTATTACACAGGTCTTCGGGAGCGCGCCGCGGTGTCCATCTTCCTGCGGAAGCCTAAAGTCGAGGTCACCTATGATCCGGCCCGGCTTCGCGGAAGTCCGAAGGCTCCGGTGGTCATCGTGGAGTTTTCCGATTTCCAGTGTCCCTACTGCCAGGCGGTCG
Source organism: Betaproteobacteria bacterium (assembly GCA_005882235.1). Taxonomy (GTDB): domain Bacteria; phylum Pseudomonadota; class Gammaproteobacteria; order Burkholderiales; family SG8-39; genus VBDM01. Next base: position 8,633 of record VBCT01000024.1, on the reverse strand, counting down.
CGCCGACTTTGAAGAAGTTGCTTCTCAAGTACGAAGGCCGGGTGAGCTTGGCATATCGGGACCTTCCACTGCGAGACATCCACCCGCAGGCTCAGTTGGCCGCGGAGGCGTCCCGCTGCGCCTTGGAGCAAGGAAAATTTTGGGAATATCATGACCTCCTCTTCGAGAACCCCAATAAGCTGAACCGAGAGGGTCTAGTGGAGCAGGCGCGCCGTCTGAAGCTCGATGAGAAACAATTTGATTCCTGCCTATCCAGCGGCAAGCACAAGACGCAAATTGAACAAGACCTGCAACTGGGGCTGAGAGCGGGACTTACCGGTACTCCGGGATTCTTCATCAACGGCAACATGCTCAGCGGTAACCTGCCGCAGGACGCCTTTGAAAAGACCATCGAGGCCGAGCTTGCCGCCTCCAAGGGTCACTGAACGGGACAGGCTCCTGCCCGCGGGAGCCTGAGTTGGCGCCCGTCCGCAGTCTTGCACAAAAGGAAAGGGACGATGGCTTGAAAGCCATCGTCCCTTTTGTTACGCCCCCCTTACGGTGCTGTCGGGCAAACGCCGAACGGACAGATCAAGCAATGAGCCGTAACCCCGCTGCCCACGGGATGAGACGCGACCACGTTGCCGAAGGCATCCGTTCCCGTCGCCCTGACCGTGTCGCTGAACTGCACGCGGCCCGGATCCATCCCAGTCCCCGCGCTCGGGAAGTAAGACGCCGCCCCGGCTACCGGTGGCTGGTTGAACGCTGGTACTGGCAGTAGATTCGGGCAATTAGGTTGAAGCGGGTCGTCCGTGCTCCTCGTGTAGCACGCGGCCGCACCCGCAGTACCATGCGGGGTCAGGGTGCCGAGCAAGAACGTCCTGTCCAACGAGCCGTCAGCGTTGTCGTCTTCGGTCACTTGAACGTTGTTGATGTTGACGTTCCCTCCGTTGTGAACCTGGCCGGTGTAATCGACCCGCACGACGACGTTGGTGCCCAGCACTTGCAAAGCCGTCACGCACGTCTTGTCCACGGTAAGCGCTCCGCTGGGTGTGCAGGCTCCGGCGGGAACCTGGGCGCTACAGCTCACCGGGTTGGTCGTCGCGCTGAGCGTAGTGCCGCTGCCACCCGGATCGGTTGTCGCAGTCGCGCTGGCCTGGTTCGTCGTTGGAAACGTCGTTGCGCTGAAGGTATTGGCGGGACCCGTGCAATCCGCGGATGGGAAGTTCTTGGATTGACCGGTACCCAGGCTACCGCAGCTGTAAGTCTTACCCTGGTCCGTGACCGTGACGTTGAACACGGTGCCGCCGCCGTCGTTGGTCACGGTGCCGCTGAACGAGTAATCGAACCCCGACCCGTCAGCATGGAAAGCGGTGCACTGGCAGCCCTTGGTGAGGCTGATATGGCACTCCGGGAAGGCGCCGAGCACGAAATCTTTGAGCACAGCAGAAGTGGACTGCGAAGACCGGGTCTCCAGCAGGAAGCTGCTGAAACAGGGAACGGCCCCGGCGCCGCTTGCCGCAAACAGGGTGGTGAGATCGGCGCCTCCCTCGAAGAAGGCCCCGATAGGCATCGTATTGGTGCCGCCACCGAATTTCGCCAGGTAGGACCAGGTCTCATTGGAAATGGGGCTGCTGTTGGTGATCGCGAAAGTGTCGAGGCTGCCGAGCAGCCTAAGGTTATTGTCCGCACATTGCCCCGGGGCAGGGCTCTTAACGCCGTTGCCACACGAGCTATCCCACTCGTACGCCGTGAGGACGGCGGTGCCGCCGCCGCCGACGAACGCGGAGACCAGGAAAACGTCGTGGTCTACGTGAACGCCTGAGAACGTTCCATTGGAATTGAGGGTGATGTTCTGCTGGAAGAACCAGGCTCCGATGTTGGCGTCTCCATTGACGGCGAAACGGTCGCCGCCGACCATCACCACCTTATCTCCGCTTGGACTGGCGGTATAGCTGGCCGCGTAAGCGTGCGTGATGGTGTCCTTGTCAGGGACTGTGTCTGCGGGCTTCCAATGCCATTGGCTAATGTCGAGCGGGTCTTTGGAGCCTCCTTGGGTAAAGATCTTGGGCGGATTTTCCGAGCCGATGCACGTGCGAGTGTTCGAACCCCCCGCGGACCCGGAGCCGCCTCCCGGCACCGTGCAGTCGCCGTTCAGCGTGTTCCAGTCGGCGATTGTGTTACCTGGGGCGTCGGCGACATCACCATCGAGCTCGAATACGGATGGAGGCGTTACCGCCCATGCGACCGTGGCCGTGGCCAGAATCGCCGTAGCCCCGAGAGGCGCCCAAAATCGCTTGGAATCGAAATATCGGATCAACCCGTAGATGGTTCCCATTGCTTTTCCCCCCCTTTTCGTTTCCCTCTGTCCCTGGCGGGGTACGTATCGCATTTTGGTAACCGCAACACAATCGGGGGTCGGCATGAATTCGCGGGCACTGATCTTCAGCATAAATTCTGGGCCGCTGACTTTGGATCGGAATAAAGTATGAGGCTCGCGAAAGGTCTCCATGGGGTCCGGCGCGGCAGCAAAAGAGGGATCACCCGTCGCGGGGAGGGTTCATGCTACCCCGGCGGAGCGACGAAGCTCCCGCGGAGGGCGAGTCAGTCCTGACGCGAATGCCGGTCGCGCTGGAGCTTGGCTTGGCTGAGCAGGAGGGCAGCGGGCGGGCGGCGCGCAGCCGTCAGACTCGAGAACGCGTTGGCCCTGATCTCAAATGTGTCGATGATTTCCCCGTTGATATTCTTGAAGTAGCCCTGCGCCTTGCGGGGGTCCCCGTCGATGTTGAAGGTGATAAAGAGGGCGCCGAATGTCGCCCCCTGATCGCTGGTGTAGATCTTGGCCCATTCACCGTTGCACCCATACGGAAAGGTGGAAGGGAGGCAACGCTGATGGCTCCTGATGCTCTCTCCGCCCAGGCCCGAGACGAAGACAAAGGATCTTCCCGGACTTCCGCTGCCGACACAGAGATTATCAGGGCTGGAACATGAAGCATCGACGATTTGATTTTGGATGCTTGTCAGCGTCTTGGTCCGGTGATAGCTGTGCTCATGGGCAGTGGCGATGATCGCGCCAAGGTCCTTGCAGGTTTCGTAGACCCTCCACCCCATTGCGTCGTCCTTGTCACCGACCTGCATGGCGTTCTGGTTCTTATGCCAACTGCAGATTCTCCAGATGTGATCATCGCTCGCCAACTGGTCCTGAATATACGGGGCGTAGAGGGTGTTCCCGGCGCGTGCTCCACCTTCGCCGACGAAGACCATCTTCAGACCTCTGTAGGTCACGGAGTACATCTGATCGTCGAGGTCAGGATCGTCGGGTGTTACGCCAATGCGGGCCATGCGGGTCTTTAAGAACTTGGCATAGCATCCGGCCCCTCGACGCGACAGCGACCTCAACAACCGTTGCATGCGGGAATCAGAGCAGCCCTCCCTCCAGCTTTCTACGTCATGATTCCCGACCGATGCGAAGTACGGAAAGTCCCGTCCGAGGACGCTGTCGATCGTCGCAAAGAACGCACCCGCGCTATCGGCATAGTCAAAGTCGCCCTGGTGCAGGACGACACGGGCTCCTTCGGATTTGATGAGCTCGAGGACGCGTCTGAAATCCGCGCCGTTCCCGCTATCGCCGATGAAGGCGACTTTCAGGCTAGGGTCCGTGGGGATCGGGGCCGCTGTGCTCTGTGCGTGGCTCTGTGGGAGCGTGAGCGCGAGAAGGGCCGTCAGCACTGCGCCCACAATGACGCGGGAGGCTCGGTTGGGCTGCAGGACATCGCGACGCATGGTGATCCTCCTGGATGCGGATTTTACACGACCACCTTGGAAGACCTAGACACCCGAAATCGAGCAAGGGTTAAAAAGGATTTCAGTAGATGCACGCAAACCCGTGATGCGGGTCGCCGCACCGAATGAAGCGCTCGATCACCCGCCGCTCGATCGCGCGCCGTATCCGCCCTGCCTCGCGCAGCTCCCTCGCATGCCGCATCGCGCACTGGCATAGCAGGCTCGCGCGCGGATTGCGCGGGAGGTAGACGCCCCTTGGGACCTGGAAACCCGCGCGAGTCGCAGATCTTGCAAAGTGAATTGGAGATACAGCCGGCTACTTCTGCGCAAGCACCGCGGCGTCCCAGCCGCCGCCCAGCGCCTTAACTAGGGTCGCGGCCGCGATGAGGCGCCGGCCGAGAATGCCGACTGCGGTGCGCTCGTTGTTGAGCTGGGTGGTCTGCACCGTGACCACGTTGATATAGCTCACGATGCCGGCTTTGTATTGGTTGGTTGTAAGCGAGACCGATTCGCGCGCTGCGCGCACGGCCTCGTCCTGCACCTTCGCTTCCTCCTCGAGGATGCGCAGCGCGGCGAGGTTGTCCTCGACCTCCTGGAACCCGGCGAGCACGGCCTGGCGGTATTGGGCGACGGTCGCATCGTAGGCCGCGACCGCCTGCTCGGTCTGCGCGCGCCGCAGGCCCGCGTCGAAGATCGACTGCGCGAGCGCCGGGCCGATCGACCAGAAGCGGCTCGGCGTGGTGAACAAATCGGTGGCGTTCTGGCTGCGGAAACCGCTGCTTGCCGAGAGCGTGAGCGACGGAAAGTACGCGGCCTTCGCGACGCCGATCTGCGCGTTCGCGGCGGCCGCGCGGCGCTCGGCCGCGGCGACGTCGGGCCGGCGCTCGAGGAGCTCAGAGGGCAGGCCGAGCGGAACGCGCGGCATCGTCACCGCGAGCGGCACGGGCGCGATGGAGAGCTCGGAGGGCAGCTTGCCGATGAGGATCGCGATCGCGTGCTCGAGCTGAGCGCGCTGCACTCCGGTATCGATCGCTTGCGCCAGCGTGCTTTTCAGCTGCGTCTCTGCCTGCACCACGTCGACCTTGGCGGCGACGCCCGCCGCGTAGCGATTGCGGGTGAGCTCGAGCGACTTGTCGAAGGCGGTCACGGTGTCACCGAGGAGCTGCTTCTGCGCGTCCAGCACCCGCAACTGGAAATAGCTCGAAGCGAGCTCGGCCTGCGCCGAGAGGCGCGCCGCCGCGAGATCCGCCGCGCTCGCCTGCGCGCTCGCCGCGCTCGATTCGAGCGCACGGCGCAGGCGGCCCCACAGATCGATTTCCCAGGAGGAATTGAGCGCCACCGAGCGGTTGTCGATGATGCGGCCCGCGGTGGTGCCGCCGACCACGCCCGTCGGCGAGTGGCTGCGCGTGATCGAGGCGTTGGCGTCGAGCGCCGGGAAAAGCGCGGCGCGCGACTGGGCCGCCAAGGCCTGCGCCTGGCGAAACCTCGCTTCGGCCAGCAGCACGTTCTGATTGGACATGTCGATGCTTTCGATCAGCGCGGAGAGCTTCGGATCGCCGAAGATCTCCCACCAGTTGCCGCGGTTCGTCTCATCGCGAGGCTCGGCGACTTTCCACCCCACGGCCTCCTTGTACGCGGCGGAAACCGCAGCTTCCGGGCGCTGGTAATCGGGCCCGACCGCGCAAGCAGCGAGCGCGAGCGCAAGGATCCCCGCTGCGCTTCGCTTCATCGGCCCTCCAAGGAATGCCACTCTCCGCGACCTGCCCGCAGGCGCCTACACCACAGGCGGAAGCGGTCGAGATAGAGGTACACCACCGGCGTCGTATACAGCGTGAGGAGCTGGCTCACCGCGAGCCCCCCGACGATCGAGATGCCGAGCGGCCGGCGGAACTCCGAGCCGTCGCCGAAGCCGATCGCAAGCGGAACGGCGCCAAGCATCGCCGCCATCGTCGTCATCATGATCGGGCGGAAGCGCAGCAGGCACGCCTGGAAGATCGCCGCTTCCGGGCTCTTGCCTCCCTCGCGCTCGGCCTCGATCGCGAAGTCGATCATCATGATCGCGTTCTTCTTGACGATGCCGATCAGCAGGATCACGCCGATCAGCGCGATGATGCTGAACTCGGTGCGCGCGAGCATGAGCGCGAGCAGCGCCCCCACGCCCGCCGAAGGCAGCGTGGAGAGGATCGTGATCGGGTGCACGTAGCTCTCGTAGAGGACGCCGAGCACGATGTAGACGGTGATGAGCGCCGCCAGGATGAGCCACGGTTGGCTCTCGAGCGAGGCGCGGAAGGCGCGCGCCGTGCCCTGGAAGCTGCCGTGCACGGTGGTCGGCACGCCGATCTCGACCATCGTGCGGTCGATCGCGTCGGCCGCCTCGCCGAGCGACACGCCGAGCGCCAAGTTGAAGGAGATCGTCGTGGCGACGAACTGGCCCTGATGGTTGACGGCGAGCGGCGCCGTGGTGGGCTCGTAGCGCGCCACGCCCGAGAGCGGCACCTGGCCGCGCGTGGGCGAGAGAACGTAGACGTTCGCGAGCGATTCGGGGCTCTGCCAGTACTGCGGCGCGACCTCCATCACGACGTGGTACTGGTTGAGCGGCGAATAGATCGTCGAGACCTGCGCCTGGCCGAAGGCGTTGTAGAGCGTCTGGTCGATCATGCGCATGGTGATGCCCAGGCGCGCGGCGGTCGGCCGGTCGATGACGAGCGTCGTCTGCAGACCTCTATCTTCCCGGTCGCTGTTGACGTCGGCGATTTCCGGCAACCGCGACAAGGCCCGGCGCACGCGCGGCTCCCAGAGCTGCAGCTCGGCCAGGTCGTCCGCCTGCAGCGTGAACTGGTACTGCGAACTCGACCCCCGCCCGCCCATGCGGATGTCCTGCACCGGAACAAGGAAGAGATTCGCCCCGGGCTCCTGCGCGAGCTTGGGGCGCAGCCGCGCGATCACCTGGTCGGCGCTCGCCTTTCGCTCCCGCACGGGCTTGAGCGTGATGAACATGGAGCCGGAATTTCGCCGGCCGCCGCCGGTGAAGCCGACCACGTTCTCGACCGCCGGGTCGCTCTTCACGATCTCGACGAAATCGGCGAGCTTCCCGCGCATCGCCTGAAACGAGATGGCCTGATCCGCCCGGATCGAGCCGCTCAGGCGCCCCACGTCCTGCTGCGGGAAGAAGCCCTTCGGGATGTGAACGTAGAGGTAGACGTTGAGGCCGATGGCGGCGGCGAGGACGAGCATCATCAGGCGCGAATGCGCGAGCGCCCAGGCGAGGCTCGCCTCGTAGCCGCGCAGCATCGAGGCGAACAGGCTCTCGCTCGCGAGGAACAGGCTCGAGGGCTTGCGCTCATGCGCGGGCTTCAGGAGCCGCGCGCACATCATCGGCGTGGCGCTGAGCGAGACGAGCAAGGATACTAGGATCGCGACCGAGAGCGTCACGGCGAACTCGCGGAAGACCCGCCCCACGAGCCCGCCCATGAAAAGAATCGGGATGAACACCGCGATCAGGGAGAAGCTCATCGAGAGCACGGTGAAGCTCACCTCGCGCGCGCCTTTCAACGCCGCCTGGAACGGCGGCATGCCGCGTTCGATGTGGCGCGACACGTTTTCCAGCACCACGATGGCGTCGTCGACCACGAAGCCGGTGGCGATCGTGAGCGCCATGAGGGAAAGATTGTTCAGGCTGAAGCCGGCGAGGTACATCACGCCGAAGGTCGCGACGAGCGATACCGGCACGGCGACCGCGGGGATCAGCGTCGCGCGCGCGTTGCGCAGGAAGAGGAACACGACCACGATCACGAGCGCCATCGCGATGACGAGCGTTCTCTCAACTTCGAAAAGCGAGGCGCGGATGGTGCTGGTGCGTTCGAGCACCACGTCCAGATTGATCGTGCTCGGGATCGAGGCGCGCAGCAGAGGCAGGATCTCGCGGACGCGCTCGGTCGTAGCGATGATGTTGGCGTTCGGCTGCCGGTTGATGATGACGAGCACCGAGGGCTTGCCGTTGGCGATGCCGGCGTTGCGCAGGTCCTCGACCGAGTCGACGACCTCGGCGACGTCCGACAGGCGCACCGCTGCGCCGTTCCTGTAAGCGACGATGAGCGGGATGTACTGGCTCGCCTTCGTCGCCTGGTCGTCGGCCATGATCTGCCAGTGGCGATCGCCCTCCTCGACCGACCCCTTGGGGCGGTTGGCGTTGGCGGCGGAGAGCACCGTGCGTACTTGGTCCAGCCCGATCGCGTACTTGTTGAGCGCCGTCGGATTCAGCTCCACGCGCACCGCGGGGAGCGAGGCGCCGCCCACCGTCACCTGGCCGACGCCTTCGGCCTGGGAAATTTTCTGCGCGAGGATGGTGGAAGCGGCGTCGTACATCTCGCCGCGGTCCAGCGTGTCGGAGGTGAGCGCGAGGATCATGATCGGCGCGTCGGCAGGATTCACCTTGCGGTAGGTGGGATTGCGCGGCAGGCTGGTGGGCAACTGGCTGCGCGCGGCGTTGATCGCAGCCTGCACGTCGCGCGCGGCGCCGTCGATGTCGCGGTCGAGGTCGAACTGCAGCGTGACGTGCGAGTTGCCGAGCGACGAGGACGAAGTGATCTCGGTGACGCCGGCGATGCGGCCGAGCGCGCGCTCAAGGGGCATTGCTACCGTTGCCGCCATCACCTCGGGGCTCGCGCCGGGGAGCTGCGCCCTCACCGAGATCGTCGGATAGTCCACCTGCGGCAGCGGCGCGACCGGAAGCAGGCCGAAGGCCGCGGCGCCGGCGAGCGTGACACCGACAGTCAGCAGCGTCGTCGCGACCGGACGCCGGATGGAAGGTTCGGGGAGATTCACGGCCGTCCGTTCTCGACGGGTTTTACGCTTGCGCCCGCCGCGCCCTG
>VBCT01000098.1 GCA_005882235.1 Betaproteobacteria bacterium | reverse complement strand
GGAAACGCGAGCAGCGTGCCCGCGGTGCCCGGGGCGAGCGGCGCGAGCCCTGATCCGAAACCGAGCGCGATGAAATGGGCCGGGTGGGCGAAGACGAAACCGGGGGCGGGCCGCAGAATCATGCGAAGTGATCGAAGCCCTTGCGCGCACTGGAGACGAGCTTGCCCCGGGCGTCGCGCAGCCTCGCCACCGGATCGCCCGGAACGGCCGCGCCGATGAGGGCGAGCGGGATTTCGAGGTCCCTTCCCACGGCTTCGATCTGCGCGCGCTTCACCTTCGACGCGGTGAACAGCAGCTCGTAGTCGTCGCCGCCGGCGAGCAGGCAATCGTCGGCGAGCGCCTTGTCCGGGCAGCCGGCGATCGCCTTCGCCCGCGGGAGGCTGTCCCAGAGGAGCTCCGCGCCGACTCGGGACGCTTCCAGGATATGGCCGAGATCGGCGAGCAGGCCGTCGGAGACGTCGATCGCGCTGCGCGCAAGGCCGCGCAGCCGCACGCCCAGATCGATGCGCGGCTCGGGCGTGTGCAGCCGGGTGAGGCAGGATTCGAGCGCCGCGGCTTCCAGCTTCACGCGGCCTTTGAGGTGGGCGAGCGCGAGCGCCGCTTCTCCGGTCGCGCCCGAGAGCCAGATATCGTCCCCGGCGAGCGCCGCGTCGCGCTTGAGCGCGAGCTCCGCCGGCACCTCGCCCATCACGGTGACCGAGATCGTGAGAGGTCCTCTGGTCGTGTCCCCGCCGACGAGCTCGGTTCTCCAGCGGCCGGCGAGCCGGAAGAACCCTTGCGCGAACGCGGCGATCCACTTCTCGTCGGCCTCCGGCAGCGCGATCGCGAGCGTCGCCCAGCGCGGGCCGGCGCCCATCGCGGCGAGATCCGAGAGGTTGACCGCGAGCGCCTTGTGCCCGAGCTTCCCCGGTTCGGCATCCGGGAAGAAATGGCTTCCCGCCGTCAGCATGTCGGTCGAAACGGCGAGCAGCATTCCGGCGTCGGGCCGCAGCAGCGCGCAATCGTCCCCCACCCCTAGCGCCGCCGTCGGCGCCTCCCGGGTGAAGTACTTTCGGATGATGTCGAACTCGGAGGCCACGTCTTCAGGCTTTTCTCTCCTGCGGCCGCAGTTCGGGGACGAGCTTGTCGAGGACGCCGTTCACGTACTTGTGGCCGTCGGTGCCGCCGAAGTCCTTGGCGAGCTCGATCGCCTCGTTGATCACCACCTTGTAGGGGATATCGGTCGCGTTTTTCAGCTCGAACGCGGCGAGCAGCAGGATGCCGCGCTCCACCGGCGAGAGCTCCTTCAACTTGCGATCGAGCAAGGGCGCGATCAGGCGCTCGAGCGAGGCGGCGTGGGCTATCGTGCCCTGTAGGAGCCGCGCGAAATACTCGGCGTCGGCCTTACCAAAGCTCTTTGATTCCGCCAACTGGGACTGAAGGTCGGCCGCGTTGTCGCCCCCGAGCTGCCACGCGTACAGACCTTGCAGCGCAAATTCGCGCGAACGGCGCCGCGCCGATTTCATTTGTGGCTCTTCGCGATGCTCTTGCCGAGGTTCGCCATTTCCACAGCGACCTCGGCGCAGTCCCGCCCTTTTTGCGCCGCGCGCGCCTTCGCCTGTTCCTCGGTGTCGGTGGTGAGAATTCCGTTTGCGACCGGGACGCCGCTGTCGAGCTGCACCTGCATGAGCCCCGACGCAGACTCGTTCGCGACGGTCTCGAAATGACGGGTTTCGCCGCGGATCACAGCGCCGAGCGCGATCAGCGCGTCGTATTTTTCCGTGTTGGCGAGTTTCTGCAGCGCGAGCGGCGCTTCGAGCGCGCCCGGCACGCTGACCACCGTGAGTGCGGTCACGCGCAATTCCCCAAGGCGCTTGCGGCATGCTTCCAGCATCGCGACGCCGATGCGCTCGTTGAAGCGCGAGCGCACGATCCCGACGCGCAGGCCCTCCCCGCTCGAGTCGGGCTCGATTTCCGTCATCAGCCGTCCCGCGCCCTGGCGGCCTTTTCGACGTAGCCCGCGATCTCCAGCTCCCACCCGGCCATGCTCGGCATTTTTCTCGGCGAGGCCATAAGGCGCATCTTGCCGACCCTGAGATCGCGCAGGATCTGCGCGCCGATTCCGTACGTGAGGAAATCCATCTTGGACGGCCCCTCGGGCCGCTCGGGCGATGCGACGCGCTCGATCAGCTGGGACGCGCTCTCCGCGCAGTTGAGGAGCACCATGACGCCCTTGCCCTCGGCGGCGATGCGCTCGAGCGCGTCCGCCACCGACCAGGAGTGCGCTCGCGGGCCGGCCTCGACCAGGTCGAGCACGGAGAGCGGCGCGTGCACGCGCACCAGCGTCTCCTTGTCGGGCATGATCTCGCCGCGGACGAGCGCAAGCTGGGTCTCTCCGCTGATCTTCTCCAGGTAGGCGATGAGCCGGAACGGCCCGAAGCGCGTCTCGATCACGCGCTCGGTCACGCGCTTGATGAGCGATTCGTTCTGGCTCCGGAAGTGGATGAGATCGGCGATCGAGCCGATCTTGAGCGCGTGATGTTTCGAGAACTCGATCAGGTCGGGAAGCCGCGCCATGCTTCCGTCGTCTTTCATGATCTCGCACAGCACCCCCGCCGCATGCAGTCCGGCGAGCTGCACCAGGTCGCAGCAGGCCTCGGTGTGCCCGGCGCGCACCAGCACCCCTCCCGTCTGCGCGATGAGCGGGAACACGTGCCCCGGCTGGACGATGTCCGCGGGCGTCGCCTTCGCGGAGGCCGCCACCTTGATGGTGTGCGCCCGGTCGGCTGCGGAAATGCCCGTGGTCACGCCGGAGGCCGCTTCGATGGACACCGTGAAATTGGTGCCGTGCACAGAGCGGTTGCGCGCCACCATCGGCAAGAGGTTCAGGCGCTCGGCGTGCGCCTCGGTGATCGGCATGCAGACGAGGCCGCGGCCGAATTTCGCCATGAAATTGATCTTTTCCGCGGTGACGAACTCCGCGGCGAAGATGAGATCGCCCTCGTTCTCGCGATCCTCGTCGTCGACGAGAACGGCCATGCGGCCGGATTTCAGCTCGGCGATGATTTCCTGGATCGAGTTGAGGCTCATGATGTCGTGCGTCCGAGCGCGAATTTTACCCCTATCAAACAAAAAGGGGCGCTCTCGCGCCCCTCGCGTTCCGGCGGGCCGTCCGGCTACTGCTCGCCGCCCTGGTCATGGCCCTCGATTTTCTCGCGGATGCGTGCGCCCTTGCCGGAGCGCTGGCGCATGTAATAGAGCTTGGCGCGGCGCACGTCGCCTTTCCTCTTCAGCTCGATCGAATCGATCGTCGGGGAATAGGTCTGGAAGGTGCGCTCGACGCCCTCCCCCGAGGACACTTTGCGCACGGTGAACGAGGAATTGATACCGCGATTCTTCTTGGCGATCACCACGCCCTCGTAAGCCTGTACGCGCTTACGCTCACCTTCGACGACGCCGACGTTGACGATCACCGTGTCGCCCGGCGAGAACTCGGGGAGCTTCTTCCCCATGCGCTTGATTTCTTCCTCTTCGAGCTTCTGAATGATGTTCATCGCTTCGCTCCTTGGTCCAATTCCTGCTTGAACTCATCAAGCAGTTTGCGTTCACCCTCGCTCATCCCGCGCCGCTCGAGCAGCTCGGGTCTCCTCAGCCACGTGCGGCCGAGCGACTGCTTCAGCCGCCAGCGTTCGATCTGCGCGTGGTGCCCCGAGAGGAGCACCGGCGGCACCGCCTCGCCCGCGTACGTTTCCGGCCGCGTGTACTGCGGGCAGTCGAGGAGTCCGTTCACGAACGAGTCCTGCTCGGCCGACAGCCCGTCCCCGAGCGCACCGGGCAACTGCCGCACCACGGCGTCGATCAGCACCATCGCCGCGAG
>VBCT01000097.1 GCA_005882235.1 Betaproteobacteria bacterium | reverse complement strand
TCCAGGCGTGGGCGTTCAAGTACGATCAGAGGATGCGGGGAACCAACATTCATGCCGATCTCGCCAAAGTCAATGTGAATTTCTGGATCACTCCCGATGCGGCGTGCGAAGACCGGGAAACCGGCGGGATGGTCATCTACGACGTACCGGCTCCGAGGAACTGGAGTTTTCAGGACTACAACAACAACCGGGCCAAGATCGACGCTTACATGAAGGAGCAGGGAGCGAGGTCCCACCGCGTTCCGTACAGGGAGAATCGCTGTGTCCTGTTCGACTCGACCCTGTTCCATGCGACCGACGAGCTGCACTTCAAACCCGGATATTCCAATCGAAGGATCAACATCACTCTCCTGTACGGCAAGGCACTGCATTTCTGACCCGCCGCAGCAGCGACGGCCCCTTGCCGCGGTTCCGAGGCGGACGGAAACGTCGTAAAATCGACCGGACGCGGGTGTAGTTCAATGGTAGAACGAAAGCTTCCCAAGCTTAAAACGAGGGTTCGATTCCCTTCACCCGCTCCAAATCAAATGCCCGCGTCCTTCGACGGTAAGCTTGTCGTTGCCATCTCCTCCAGGGCCTTGTTCGATCTGGAGGAGTCGAACCGGGTGTTCGAAGAGCAGGGCGTGACCGCCTACTACCGGTATCAGCTCGAGCACGAGAATCAGATCCTCGCGCCCGGCATTGCGTTCGAGCTGGTGAGGAAGCTCTTGAGGCTCAACACGCTCGCGCCCGCTCAACCCCGGGTTGAAGTGATCCTGCTTTCGCGCAACACCGCCGACACGGGCATGCGGATCATGAACTCGATCGAGCACTACAAGCTCGACATCTCGCGCGCGGCCTTTACCGGAGGGGAGAACACCTATCCCTACGTGCCGGCGTTCGATGCGCATCTGTTTCTCTCCGCAAATCCCCTGGATGTGCGCAAGGCCCTCGACGCGGGGCATGCGGCCGCGACGATCCTGCCTTCCAACATCGGGAAGAACGTCGAGGTGACCGAGGGTTTGCGCATCGCTTTCGACGGGGATGCGGTTCTCTTCTCCGACGAGGCCGAGCGCGTCTACAAGCGGGACGGGCTCGATGCCTTCACGGCGAGCGAGGTCGCCGCGGCCAAGGAGCCTTTGTCGGGGGGCCCTTTCAAGGGTTTTCTTTCGGCGCTGCATCGCATCCAGTCGGAATTCCCGGCGGACCGCGCGCCCATCAGGACCGCCCTGGTGACGGCGCGCAGCGCGCCCGCCCACGAACGCGTCGTGCGCACGCTCCGCGCCTGGAACATCCGCATCGACGAAGCCTTGTTTCTGGGCGGACTGGACAAGGGCCCGTTCCTGAAGGCTTTCGGCGCGGACATTTTTTTCGACGACCAGCGCGGCCACGTCGAGTCGGCGAGCCGCCACGTGACCACCGGCCATGTGCCGTTCGGCGTCGCCAATGAATAGAAAACGGAGCCGGTGAGCGCTCTAGCGAGCCGGCTCATACGCTGGCAGGTCCGGCACGGGCGTCATGACCTGCCCTGGCAGGGAACCCGCGATCCGTATCGGATCTGGCTCTCGGAAGTGATGCTGCAGCAGACCCAGGTCGCGACGGTCATCCCCTATTACGAGCGCTTCCTCGCGCGCTTCCCGGACGTGAAATCGCTCGCCGGGGCGCAGCTCGACGACGTGCTCGCGCTGTGGAGCGGCCTGGGCTATTACTCGCGGGCGCGTAACCTGCATGCCGCGGCGCAAGCGGTGGCCGAATCAAACGGCGGCCGGTTTCCGCGGACGAGCAAGACGCTCGCAGCGCTGCCGGGAGTGGGCCGTTCGACCGCGGCCGCGATCGCGGTGTTCGCCTTCGGCGAGCGCGAAGCGATCCTGGACGGAAATGTCAAGCGGGTGCTCGCGCGTCATTTCGCGGTGCGCGGCGACCCCGGAGAAAAACAAGTCGAGAATCGCCTGTGGAAGCTCGCCGAGGCGCAGGTTCCCGAGAAGGACGTCGAGCGTTACACCCAGGCGCTGATGGATCTGGGCGCAGGTGTCTGCACTCGAGCGCGCCCGGCGTGCGCACGTTGCCCCTTGAGGGCGAGCTGCGAGGCCCGTTCGCAGGGAAAAGTGGAAGCGTATCCGCGGCCGCGGCCGCGCAAGCCGGTGCCGCTCAGGAAAACCGCGATGTTGCTGCTCCTGCGCGAAGGTGAAGTGCTGCTGGAGAAGCGTTCGCCGGTCGGATTGTGGGGCGGGCTATGGTGTTTCCCGGAGATTTCCCCGCGCGCCGATCCGCGCGATTATTGCAGGCGCCGGCTGGGCGCAAGGCTCGCGAGCGCCGAGCGCCTGCCGCTTTTGCGGCACGGTTTCACCCATTTCACCCTGAACATCACGCCGGTCGTCTGCCAAGTGGCGAGCGCATCGCCATGCGCCTCGGAGCCCGGGCAAATCTGGCTCCCCCTCGAGGAAGCGGCCGGGGCGGCGGTACCCGCGCCCGTGAGAAAACTGCTCAATTCTCTGCGGGCCGTTTAGCGGCGGCGAGACCGCGGCTTTCGAGAAATCGCTGCAGGATGGAAAGCCGCCCGAGGCTGTCGGTCAGCTCGAGGAGCTTCTGCTTGGCGACCAGGGGAACCGGGAGGATTTCGGTCAGGCGGTAGCCGACCCACGCGGCGTCGTCGAAGGCGTGCGGCTCGGCGAAAACGGACCTGCCCTGGTCGAGGACGACCATTTCCAGAAGCCGCGCGCAGGCGGCAAACTCGTCGGGAAGAGCGACGCTTGCGTCGGGAGCGATCAACTGCACGTCGGCCGAGATCAGACCTTGTGTGCTGGCTTCACGCTCGAGGATGCGAAACCGCTGGCCGCCGCGGGTCTTGAGGTTCAGGATGCCCTGCTGCTGCATGTCGCATTCCTGGATCTTCGCAAGACACCCGACTCCTTCAGGCACGGCGGGCGCGCCGACCTCGGTCCCCTGCTGGATGAGGCACACCCCGAACGGTTCATTGCGCTTGAGGCATTCGCGCGTCATGTCCATGTAGCGCGATTCAAACACCCGCAGCGGAAGCAGGCCGCCCGGAAAGAGCACCGTGTTGAGCGGGAAAATCGGGACGCGCAGCGATTCCAAGCGCGAGTTCAGCCTAGCGCTCCTCGCCCCAGCGGGGCATCAAATCGTGCTTGACCGCGAGGTGATCGAGGATTCGCGCGACGACGAAATCGACCAGGTCCTCGACGCGCTTGGGGCGGTGATAAAAGCCGGGATTGGCCGGGAGGATGACCGCACCCGCACGCGCGAGCTTGAGCATGTTCTCCAGGTGCAGGGCGGAAAACGGCGTCTCGCGCGGGACGAGAATCAGCTTGCGGCCTTCCTTCAGCGTGACGTCGGCCGCGCGCTCGATGAGAGTGTCGGACAGACCTGCGGCGACCGCGGCGAGCGTACCCACGGTGCAGGGGCAGATGACCATGGCGTCCGCGGGATTCGAGCCGGAAGCGACCGGCGCAAACCAGTCCTCGCGGCCGAACACGCGCAGTTGACCGCGCTTCGCCGAATAGCGCTCGCCGAACATGCGCTCGGCGTCGGAGGCGCGCGGAGGTAGAGTGATCTCCGACTCCTGCTTCGCGACCACGTGGGCGGCCTGCGAATAGAGGAGGTAGACCCGGGCTTCGGCGCGTATCAGGGTTTCCACCAGCCTCAGGCCATAGGGCATTCCGGAAGCGCCGGTGAGCGCGACGGCGACAGTCGGATTCATGCCGCAGGGACGAGGTGCCGATGACGAACCAGCACCGGCGCGTGGCTGCGAAAATGTGCTCCTAGGCGCTCGACGAGGTACACCGAGCGGTGCCGGCCGCCGGTGCAGCCGACGGCGACCGTGAGCGAGCTGCGGCTGTCCTGCCCGTATTCGGGGAGCCAGGTCTCGACGAACCGTCTGATGTCCCCCAACATCGTGCCGACCTTCGGCTCCCTCTCGAGAAACGCGACCACCTCCGCGTCAAGGCCGGTAAGCGGTCGCAGCCGCGGGTCGTAATGCGGATTGGGCAGACAGCGCACGTCGAACACCAGATCCGCGTCCAGGGGAACTCCTTGCTTGTAGCTGAAGGACTCGAACAGAAGCATCGTCGTTTCAGTGCGGATGTCGAGCCATTCCTTGATCCAGTTGCGCAGCGTGTTCGGCAGCAAATCCGTGGTGTCGAGGCGGTAGCCGATTTCACCCACCGGAGCGAGAACCTCGCGCTCGCGCGTCAGGGCCTCCTCGAGCGTGCGCGTCCCGGTA
>VBCT01000023.1:15457-15897 GCA_005882235.1 Betaproteobacteria bacterium | reverse complement strand
CGACCTGACGGAGCGCACTCTCCGCGCGCTCGAGAGCGAGCTCCAGCTCGCGCGGCTCGATGCGGACGAGCACGTCGCCTGGGCGCACTTCGGTACCGAGCTGCACCGGCACTTCGCGCACGATGCCGGCGACCTCGCTGCTGACGCGCGCCTGATCGGGAGAGAGCAGTGTTCCGGAGAGATCGACCTGCCGCTCCACGCTGATCCGCTGCGGCTGCGTCACGTCGACCGCGATCGCCTGGCGTCGATCGGATCGCCGCGCCTGGCCCGAGGTCGTGTCGCACGCCGCGAGCGTGCACGTGGCGATGACGCAGACCGCGCCCGCCGCCGCGTATTTACGCGGAACCTTGAATTTGCTGACGATTTCTTTACGTCCCGGGCGCACGTTCACCCTATGCAGCGGCCGCTGATTCAACGCCTGCTATTTATCAGCAGCGCAG
>VBCT01000023.1:0-15386 GCA_005882235.1 Betaproteobacteria bacterium | reverse complement strand
CTGATCCCGATCCGACCCCGATCCGACCCCGATCCTCAAGCGCGGTGCCGGCTCCGTTCGAACGGCTGCGGCGCCGCCATCGACGGTTCCGCCGTGCGCGCCGCCGTATGGCGCACCTCCGGCGCGGCGGTCGTGCGCCGCCGCATCACCCACTCACGCGCCTTCTCGATGTACACGTAGTAAACCGGCGTGATGTACAGCGTGAGCAGCTGCGACACGAGCAGTCCGCCGACCACCGCCAGACCGAGCGGGCGGCGCGATTCGGCGCCCGCGCCCCAGCCGAGCGCGATGGGCAGCGTGCCCATCAACGCCGCCATCGTCGTCATCATGATCGGACGGAATCTGATCAGGCACGCCTGGAAGATTGCTTCCTCAGCCGGCTTGCCTTCTTCGCGCTGCGACGTAAGCGCAAAATCGATCATCATGATCGCGTTCTTTTCGACGATGCCAATCAACATGATCAGGCCGACGAAAGCGTAGACGTCCAGCTCCCGTCCAAACACCAGGAGCGTCAGCAGTGCGCCCAGTCCCGCTGAGGGCAACCCGGAAAGAATCGTGAACGGGTGAATGAAGCTTTCGTACAGAATGCCGAGCACCAGATAGATCACCAGGATGGAAAGCACCAGCAGGATGCCCATGCCTTGGAGCGAAGCCTGAAACGCCTGCGCCGTGCCCGTGAATCTTGTGTTCAGCGTCTCCGGCACCTGCAGCTCCAGCGCCGCCCTCTGAATTACGGCGATCGCCTCGGACAGCGCTACATCCGGTTGCAGGTCGAACGAAAACGTGACGGAGGGAAGCTGGCCGAGATGGCTCACGCTCATGGGGCCGACGCTGTAGGTGAGCTTCGCTACCGCGTTGAGCGGCACCAGCGCCCCGCTCGAGGAGCGCACGTAGAGCATCGACAGGGCTGCAGGGTCGCGCTGGTACCTCGGTTCGAGCTCGAGAATCACCCAGTACTGGTTAGTTGCGGTATAGATGTTCGAGATCTGGCGCGAGCCGTAGGCGTTGGCGAGCGCCGCCTCGATCTGCTGGGGGTTGACCCCGAGCGCGGAAGCCTTTTCGCGGTCGATCTCGACGTTGACCTGCGGCCGGGCGATCTGCAGGTCGCTCGAGATGTCGAGCAGCCCCGGCAGGGTCTTGAGCTTCTCCTCGATGATCGGCACCCAATGGTACAGCTCTTCGGTGCTCGCGCCCTGCACGACGTATTGGTATGGACTCTTGGTGAGCTGCCCGCCGATGCGGATCGCCGGGACGTTCTGGACGAAGACCTTGACGCCCATCAGATTGGAGACCTTGGGGCGCAGACTCCTCACCACCTCGTCGGCCACCTTGCGCTGGGACCGCGGTTTTAGAGTCATAGTCGCGCGGCCGACGTTGAGCGACGGGTTGAACGAGCTTGCGCCCATGAACCCGGTCACCGCTTCGATGTTGGGATCGGCGCGGAGAATCTCCAGGACGGTCCGCTGGTAGGTGACCATGGCGTCGAAAGAGATGTCCTGGGGCGCTTCGATGAAGCAGAACAGCTGCCCAGAGTCCTCGCTCGGCAAGAATCCCTTGGGCATTTTCACGTAGAGCCAACCTGTGGCAACGACGATGGCAAGGAACACGCCCATCGTGAATCTTTGGTGATGGAGCACCCATTTCAGGGTCTGTCCGTACGCGTTCCGTACCGCATCGAACGCGCTCTCGCTCGCCAGAAACAGCCTGCCGTGCCTGACCTCGGCCCGCGGTTTGAGAATGCGGCTGCACATCATCGGCGTCAGCGTAAGCGAGACGAATCCCGAGATCAGCACCGCGACGATGATGGTGACTGCGAACTCGTGGAGCAGCCGGCCGAGAATCCCGCCCATGAAGAGCACCGGAATGAACACGGCGGCGAGCGAGATCGTCATCGACAGGATAGTGAACGAAACCTCCTTCGACCCATCGAGCGTCGCCTGCAGCGGGCTCTTCCCCATCTCGATGTGACGCGAGATGTTCTCCAGCATCACGATCGCGTCGTCCACCACGAAACCTACGCACAAAGTCAGCGCCATCAGCGAGATGTTGTCCAGGCTGTAACCGAACAGGTACATCAGCGAGAACGTGCCGATGATGGACATCGGGAGCGCCACGGTCGGAATGATGGTGGCCGGAATGTTGCGGAGGAACATGAAGATCACCATCACCACTAGCGCGAGCGCGAGCATCAGCGAAAACCGCACGTCGTTGACAGATTCCCGGATGGTGTTGGATCGGTCGTACATCACGTTGATGCTGACCCCTGCCGGAACCTCGGCGCGGAAGGTCGGCAAGAGCTTTTTGACGGCGTCCACGACCTCGATGGTATTGGTGCCGGGCTGCCGGTAGACAGCGAGTATGATGCCGCGCTGATCCTTGAACCACGCGGCGAGCTTGTCGTTTTCCACGCTATCGATGACGCGCCCGAGCTCGCTCAAGCGGATCGGCGCGCCGTTGCGGTAAGTAACGATGATGGGCCGGAAGGCAGCAGCCTCGTAGAGCTGGCCCGTCGCCTGTATGGCAAACATTCGGTCCTTGCCGTAGAGCGTGCCGGTGGGCAGGTTGACGTTGGCGTTGGCGACCGCCTGCTCGACTTCGTTGATCCCGACGCCGCGCGCGGCAAGCGCGTTCGGGTCGACCTGCACGCGCACCGCGTACTTCTGCTGTCCCTGCACCTGGACCTGCGCCACGCCGGAAATCGTCGAGATGCGCTGCGCGAGAAAGGTCTCTGCGTACTCGTTGACAGTGGAAAGCGGCAGGGTCTCGGAGGTGAGCGTCAGGAAAAAAATGGGGGCATCGGCCGGATTCACTTTTCGGAACGAAGGGGGTGTCGACATGGTCGGCGGCAGCTGCTTGGTCGCGGCAGCGATCGCCGAATTGACGTCCTGCGCGGCAGCGTCGATGTCGCGGTCGAGCGCAAACTGGATGGTGACGCTGGTGATGCCCTGGCCTGAGAGCGAGGTCATCTGGTCGATTCCGGCGATCGTCGAGAACTGCTTCTCCAGAGGCGTCGCCACCGCTGCGGCCATGGTCTCCGGGCTCGCACCCGGAAGCTGGGCCGACACCTGTATCGTGGGAAAATCGACGTTGGGCAGCGACGAAACCGGCAGCAGGCGGTAGCTCGCCAGTCCGAAAATCAGAATCCCGGCCATGACCAGCACGGTCATGACGGGGCGGCGGACGAAGAGTTCCGATAGATTCATCGCGGAGAATTTACGACTTGACCTCGACCTTCGCCCCGGCACCGAGGCGCAGCTGCCCCTGCGTGACCACCCGCTCGCCTCTTTCCAGACCGCTCGCGATGATCGCGCGGTCGCCTTCGGTGCGCTCGACGGTGACCATGCGCAGCTCGGTGGTCATGTCGGGCTTGACGACGAAAACGTATTGGCCATTGGGACCGGTCTGCACCGACCTGGATGGCACGACCAGGGCGTCTTTCTGGTCGTAGAGCTTGATCCTCACGTTGACGAACTGGCCGGGCCACAGGGCGTTCTCGCCGTTTTGAAACTGCGCCCGCAACTTGATGGTCCCGGTGCTCGGATCGACCGCGTTATCGACGAAGACCAGCGTTCCGGAGGCTGCGGGCTGATCCGAGCCCGGGGCCAGCGCCTCGACCGCGAGCGGCCCCGAAGACATGTAGCCGCGAACGGCCCGGAGCTGCTGCTCCGGCACGGAGAAGTTCACGTAGATCGGGTGCACTTGGTTGATCACCACGAGGGGAAGCGTATCGTTCGCCTTGACGAGGTTTCCCATCTGAATCTGGATCTTTCCGGGGTAGCCGTCGATCGGAGAGCGAATCGTGCAGTACTCCAGGTTGAGCGTCGCGTTGTCGAGGGCGGCGCGGCTCCCCTGGGCCACGGCCTCGGCGGTGTCGGCGTTGGTGCGGATCTGCGCGTAGGCTTCCTTGGAGACGAAATTCTTGGCGAGCAGTTCCTGGTAGCGGTTCTCCTGCGAGCGGGCCTGGTTCTTCTGCGCCGTGTCGCGCAGGAAGTTGGCTTGCGCCTGGCGTAGTGCCGCTTCGTAGGGGCGTGGGTCAATCTTGAAGAGCACGCGACCACGCGGGACTTCATCGCCTTCCTTGAAGCCGACCTCCACGATCTGTCCGTCGACCCGTGCCTTGACCGACACGGTGGCATAGGCTTCGACGTTGCCGATCGCGAGGAGCCGCAAGGGCACGACCTCCTGGACGACCATCGCAATCGAAACGGGAATCGCCGCAGGTCCCTTGGACGTCTTGCGCTCGTTCGCGCGTATCTCGGTGCCGAAATAGGCGAGCAGCACAATCGCCACCACGAGCAAGCCGACGCCACCGAAAAGGAACAGGCGCTTGGCCGTAGGTGCCGCAACGTGCGATCGCAATAAATCCATGGATTTGCTAACGACGGGAAAAAGCCGCGTATTCCATCAGCTGCCGTGGACCCCGGTCCCCTCCCGTTGTCCCTGGATGCTTGGTCGGCAAACGCTTAAATTTACGGCAAAAGACGCTCCGATGCAAAGAGGTTCTCGGTGCTTTCCCGATCCCGAACGAGGTGAGCCGTTTTCCCATCGACCATCACCTCGGCAGGACGCGGCCGGGAATTGTAATTCGAGCTCATCGTCATGCCGTAAGCACCCGCCGACATGATCGCGAGAAGGTCCCCGGCTGCGACCGTGAGCGTGCGCGCCCGGGCGAGAAAATCCGCCGATTCGCAGACTGGACCCACAATGTCGTAACGCTGCGTCGGACCGTTCCGCCGCGTCACCGGAAGGACCTCGTGCCAGGCGTCGTACAGCGCTGGGCGCAACAGGTCATTCATCGCCGCATCGGTTACCACGAAGCTCTTTGCTCCGCCATGCTTGAGATATTCGATGCGGGTGAGCAGAAGCCCGGTGTTGCCGACAAGCGAACGGCCGGGCTCGAACAAGATTCGCATCTCGCGCTTGCCAAGGCACTCGAACAGGCGTCCCAGGTAGTCCTTCACCGACGGGGGCGCCTCGTCGCGATAACGGATGCCGAGCCCCCCGCCCAGATCGAGATGCTCCAGATGCACCCCGGTGGCGTCCAGGACATCGACAAACTCGAGCGCTTTCTCAAGCGCGGCGACGAACGGCTCAACGTCGGTAATCTGCGAGCCGATGTGGACATCGATTCCGATGACTCGAAGGCCCGGCAGCGTCACCGCCTTGAGGTAAAGCGGGAGCGCCACGTCGTAGGGGATGCCGAATTTGCTTTCACGCAAGCCGGTGGCGACGTACGGGTGTGTCTTGGGGTCGACGTCGGGGTTGATACGCAGGGACACTGGCGCGATCTTGCCCATGCCGTGCGCAACGGCGGCGAGCCGAGCCAGTTCCCCTTCGGACTCGACGTTGAAGCACAGAACTCCGGCCTCAAGCGCGCGGCGCATCTCGGCTTCGCTCTTGCCCACGCCGGAAAAAACGGTCCTGGCTGCGCTGCCGCCCGCGGCGAGGACCCGCGCAAGCTCGCCGCCGGAAACAATATCGAAGCCCGAACCCAGGCGTGCGAGGAGGTTCAGTACCGCGAGGTTGGAGTTGGCCTTGACCGAATAGCAGATGAGGACGTCGCGCCCCGAACAAGCCTGATCGAAC
The DNA here is from genome assembly GCA_005882235.1 of Betaproteobacteria bacterium. Classification (GTDB taxonomy): domain Bacteria; phylum Pseudomonadota; class Gammaproteobacteria; order Burkholderiales; family SG8-39; genus VBDM01. Next base: position 9,800 of record VBCT01000023.1, on the reverse strand, counting down.
TCACGGTATGAGAGCTCCAGCGCGCTGCGCGAATAGACGTAGCTCGGCGTGCCGAAGCGCTCCGCGATCTCGACGAGACGCACGCGCTCCACACACAGCGTGTCGTCCTGGTACGAAAAAAAATTCACTGGCGCGGAGCGGGTTTGCTATTCTGCTGCGGATCTCGTTCCGGCGGGGGAAGATAGAGCGCCGCTTTGTTGCCGCAGGCCGAGAGGACGAGGAGAACGACAATGAGGCCAACGGCGCGGCGCATGGCGATGCCGATAGTTGATTTGTACGAACGAGTTTAGCACGGCGATGACCCCGAGCGAATTCGACAGCCTGGCCGATGCGATGCTGGAGCGGATCGCGCGGGCGGTGGAAGCGAGCGGGGCCGATTGCGACTGCGAGCCCAAGGGCTCGGGCGTATTGGAGCTCGAATTTGCCGACGGTAGCCGCATTGTCGTCAATCGCCATTCGGCAGCGCGTCAGATCTGGGTCGCAGCAAGGTCGGGAGGCTACCATTTCCGCTGGGGCGGATCGGACTGGGTCGACACCCGTGAGGGCGGCGAGCTGCTCGCAGCCCTGTCGAAGCTGGTGAGCGAACAATCGAAGCGAGCGGTCGTGCTGCGCTAGGTTCCCGGCGGGCGAGGTGCGTCCGCGGGAACTCGCCGATCGCGTCAGAACAACTGGTTCCTGGCGTCCTCTGTAGTCCGCACCCCTGGATCGACGGGACCCTGCTCAGGTGGTACGTTCTCGCGAAAGAAGAATTCCGGTCTCCCGTCGGGGGACTGAAGACCATTTTCGTTGACCTTGACCACGACGACCCCCTCGGGATTGCGCATGACCATTTCCGGCGTGCCTTTTAGGGCCCTGGCCATGTAGCTCATCCAGATCGGCAGCGCCGTGACCGACCCGGTCTCCCCGGGGCCGAGTTTTTTCGGCTGATCGAAGCCTACCCACGCGATGCCGACCAGGGTCGGTTGATAGCCGCTGAACCAGGCATCGATGTAGTCGTTGGTGGTGCCGCTCTTGCCGGCGAGATCCTGGCGGCCGAGGACCATGGCGCGCGCCCCGGTTCCATAGCGCATGACGTCGTGCATCATGCTGTCCATGATGAAGGCGTTCCGCGCGTCGATGACCCGCAGCGATTCGTCCCCGGCGCGAGCCGGCTGTGCCTGTGCGAGAACGTTGCCACGGTCGTCGACGACCTTCTGAATCACGTACGGCTCGGTGCGATATCCGCCGGTGGCAAATACTGAAAACGCGCGAGCCATCTGAAGAGGTGTGGCCGAGCCCGCACCGAGCGCCATGGTGAGGTAGGGCGGGTGGCGATCGGCATCGAAGCCGAATCGGGTGATGTAATCCTGCGCGTACTGCGGGCTGATCGTCTGCAGGATGCGAATCGATACCATGTTCTTCGACTTGGCGAGCGCCATGCGCATGCTCATGGGCCCTTCGTACCTGCCGTCGTAATTCTTGGGCTCCCATACCTGCCCGCCCGTGAGCGCCGCGTCGACCACCACGGGGGCATCATTGATCACGGTGGCCGGTGTGAAACCCTTTTCCAGCGCGGACGAATAGATGAACGGTTTGAAACCCGAACCGGGCTGGCGCCAGGCCTGCGTCACGTGGTTGTACTGGCTCCGGTTGAAATCGAAGCCGCCGACTAGCGATCGCACCGCACCGTCCTGCGGGTTGACCGAGATAAAAGCGCCCTCGGTCTCCGGGAGCTGGACAATCTGCCAATCGTCATGGTCGTCCTTCTGGATGCGAATCACAGCGCCACGCCGGATCCTGCGGGTCGGTGGGGTGCGGGAATCGAGCATGCGCTCGGCGAACTTGAGTCCCTCTCCGGACACGGTTACGGTTTCTCCTCCGCGCCGGTAGGCTGTCACCCGTTTCGGCGTCGCCTCCAGAACGAGTGCCGCGAGGAGGTCATCACTGTCGGGATGGTCCTGCAAAATTTCCTCGTAGTCCTCCTCCTGCGCGTCCTTGAGATCGACGAATCCTTCGGGGCCGCGATAGCCGTGGCGCCGGTCGTATTCGAGCAAGCCCTGGCGCAGCGCCGCATAGGCCGCTTCCTGGTCGACGCGCGAGATCGTGGTGTAGACGCGAAACCCGCGCGAGTAGACCTCCTCCGGATAGCGTTCATAGAGCAGCTGACGGACCATCTCGGCGACGAACTCAGCGTGAATCTCGTATTCAGTGACGGCTTCGCGCTTGACGCTGATCGGAGTCTTCTGGGCCTCCTCATATTGCTCGTCGTCGAGCAAGGCGAGCTCGCGCATGCGCCTCAGCACATACAGCTGGCGTTGCTTGGCGCGTTTGGGATTGATCACGGGGTTGAAAGAGGAGGGAGCCTTGGGCAACCCGGCAAGCATCGCGATCTCGGCCGAATTGAGCTGGGACAGAGTCTTGCCGAAGTAGACTTGCGCTGCTGCGCCGAACCCGTAGGCCCTCTGGCCGAGATAGATCTGGTTGATGTAGATCTCCAGGATCTGATCCTTGCTGAGGCTATTTTCGATCTTGAACGCGAGCAGGGCCTCGTACAACTTGCGGGTCAGCGTCTTTTCCCGGGAAAGAAAAAAGTTTCGCGCCACCTGCATCGTGATCGTCGACGCCCCTTGAGTCTTGCCGCCGGTTACCAAGTTGGAGTAGGCTGCCCGGAGCACCCCGTGGTAGTCGACTCCGGTATGCTGGTAAAAGCGCTCGTCCTCGGCCGCGAGGATCGCCTGCTTCATCAGAGAAGGAACCTCCTCGATGCTGACGACCGAACGGCGCTCTTCGCCGAATTCCCCGATTAGCACACCGTCGGCCGTGTAGACGCGCAAGGGGATCTTCGGTTGGTACTCGGTGAGCGCCTCGATGGAGGGCAGGTTGGGGTACGCCAGAAGGATGACGAAACCAGCCAGCGCCAAACTCAACACTACCACCCCGGCCAGCGCCAACACCGGGAAGGCGAACCATCGAAGCCACATTCAGGGGATACCCGGAAAAAAGGTCGCCCATTATAGATAGCCGAAACAGCGGCAGGTTCACCCTAAGCACCTAATATCTCGTGTGAATAATTTACTTTACAGGGTGAGGGGTTGTTGCTAGCATTTAACGTAAATTATACTAATCGCGCCTAACCGGCCATACCTGAAGGAGAAATCCCGGTTGCAGCTGAATTTGAATTTCGATATTTTCAAGCCGAAAGCGCCACCGCTGTTCGGGATGGACATTTCCTCGTCTTCGGTGAAGCTGGTAGAGCTCGCCGATGCCGGCAGGGGAAATCCGCGCGTCGAGCGTTATGCGATCGAGGCGTTGCCGAAGGACGCCGTCCTGGATGGCAACATCACCAACCTCGACGCCGTGGTCGACGCCGTGCAGCGCGGCTGGAAGAGAATGGCGACGCGCACAAAAAACGTCGCCTTGGCCCTGCCCACGGCCGCGGTGATCACCAAGAAGATCATCGTACCGGCGGGGCTGCGCGATGAAGAGCTGGAGGTTCAAGTCGAAACCGAAGCCAACCAGTACATCCCATTTGCGCTCGAGGAGGTCAACCTGGACTTTCAGGTGGTGGGACCTTCTCCGTCGGGACCGGAAGAGGTCGAAGTGCTGATCGCTGCCTCACGCAAGGAAAAGGTGGAAGACCGCGTCGCGGTGGCGGAAGCCTCGGGACTCAAAGCCATAGTCATGGACGTCGAGTCCTACGCGATCCAATCTTCCTTCGAGCTGATCCAGCAGCAATTCCCCGATAACGGCAAAGACCAGAATATTGCGCTGGTCGATTTGGGCGCGAACGTCATGAACGTCACGGTGCTGCGCAACGAGCAGACCGTGTACACGCGCGAGCAGGCGTTCGGCGGTAGCCAGCTCACGCAGGACATCATGCGCGTGTACGGGATGAGCCTTGAGGAAGCCGAAGCGGCCAAGCGCTCCGGGGGGCTGCCGGAGAACTACGAAGCGGAAGTGCTGCGCCCCTTCATGGAGAACGCGGCGCTGGAAATCCAGCGGGCAGTGCAGTTCTTCTTTACATCGACCCAGTACACCTCCGTCGAGCACGTTCTGCTCACCGGGGGCTCAGCGGTGATTCCGGGGCTCGACGAGATGGTGCAGAGCCGCACCCAGATCAACGCTCTGGTCGCCAATCCTTTCGCAAGCATGGCGATTTCGCCGCGCGTGTCGCTAAAGAAACTGGTCGCGGATGCGGCCTCGCTGATGGTCGCTTGCGGACTCGCCATGCGGAGATTTGATCCGTGATTCGCATCAATCTGCTCCCCTGGCGCGAGGCGCGCCGCAAGGCCCAGCGCCAGCATCTTGGCGTGCTGGGAGGTATGGTGGCCGTGCTCGGACTCCTGATCGTCGGTGCCGTGCACCTCACCATTGCGGGATACATCGCGGTACAAAGCGACCGCAATGAATTCCTGAAAAGGGAGAACGTCAGGCTCGACAAGGAAATCGAGGAGATCAAGAAGCTGAAAACCGAGATCGCAGCTTTGCTCGCGCGCAAGCAGATCATCGAGCGGCTGCAAGCAGACCGTGCCCAGGCCGTTTATATGTTGCAGGAGCTGGTTCAGCAAGTACCCGATGGCGTCTACCTCAAGGCGATCAAGCAGACCGGCTTGAAAATCAACATGACGGGCTACGCGCAATCCAACGCGCGAGTCTCAACCCTCATGCGTAATTTCGCGGCGTCGCCTTACCTTGAGAACCCCGATCTGGTCGAGATCAAAGCCGTAGTCGTAAGCAATAAGCGCGTTTCCGAATTCATCATGAACGTGAGCCTGAAGCAGGTCCAGACCGAAGATGCCGGCAAGTCGGGTAAGGCCGGGCCCAAGGCTGCTGCGGCCAAAGGCTGAGAGCCGATGCAGAAATTCCTCGAACAATTCAGGAATCTCAACACGCGCGATCCGGGCGCGTGGCCGCCATTACCCAAGGCGATGCTGCTGCTCGGGGTGCTGATCGGCATCGTCGCGTTGGGTTACTTCCTCGATTGGCAGGAGGAGATGGAGTCGCTCGAGGCGGGGCGCGCACAGGAAGCGAAGCTCAAAGACGAGTACGTCGCGAAGCAGCAACAGGCGATCAATCTCGATCTCTACCGTCAGCAGCTGCGCGAAATCGACAGCTCCTTCGGCGCCCTGCTGAGGCAGCTTCCCAATCGGTCGCAAATGGACGCGCTGCTCGTGGACATCAACCAGGCCGGGCTCGGTCGCGGCCTGCAATTCGAGCTGTTTAGGCCGGCTGCGGCGGAAACCAAGCGCGAATTCTATGCCGAGCTGCCGGTCACCTTGAAACTCGCTGGCAGCTATCACGATATGGGGCAGTTCGCGAGCGATATCGGACAGCTCTCGCGCATCGTCACGCTGAACGATATCGGGCTGACAGGAGGAAAAGACGGCTCGCTCGTCATGGACGTCACGGCGAAGACCTTCCGTTACCTGGACGAGGAGGAAGTGGCGGCCCAAAGCAGGGCGGCAAAGGGCGTCAAGGCGGGTAAAAAATGAAGGCGGTACCGGCCATAGCGCTCGGGTTGTTGCTCGCGGCGTGTGGCGGCGAGGAATTCGGCGACCTCAAGTCCGAACTGAAAGACAAGACCAAGGATTTGCGCGGAAGGATCGACCCCTTGCCCGTCGTGAAGCCTTACGAGCCGGTACCGTACAAGGCTTTCGATCAACCGGATCCCTTCAGCAGCGCGAAAATCGAGCTCGTCACGAAATCGGCGGGCACCGGCGGCGGTGGCGGACTCAAGCCCGATCTGAACCGGCCCAAGGAACCGCTTGAAGCTTATCCGCTGGAGTCGCTGAAGATGGTCGGCGTTCTGCAGCAGAGGAAGGCGAATTTTGCGCTGGTCAAAGCCGATACGGGCCTGTACCGCGTCAAAATCGGCAACTACATGGGCCAGAATTTCGGCCTTATCACCACGATTACCGAAAGCCAGATTCAGCTGCGTGAGCTCATCCAGGATGCGGTGGGCGACTGGACCGAACGTCAGAGCACCTTGCAGTTGCAGGAAGTCGGAGGAGGGAAATAATGAACGATGTCCTCGCGCGAAGATTCATTCAGGCGGCGATTTGCCCACTCGGGTTGCTCCTGCTCGTGTCGGTCGCCTCGGCGCAGGAAAACAGCATCGAAAACTTCGACGTCACGCAGAGCGGCGGCCAGGTACTCATACGGTTGACTCTGAAGAACCCGATTGCAGCCGCCCCAGGCAGCTTCACGATCGCCAACCCGCCTCGGATCGCGTTCGATTTTCCGGATACGACCAACGGCTTGGGACGGAACAGCCAGGACATCGGCGAGGCGGTGTTGCGCTCGATGAACGTGGTGCAAGCGGGCGAGCGCACCCGCCTAGTGCTCAATTTACGAAACATGGTTCCATACGAATCCAAGATCGAAGGCAGCAGCCTGTTGATCACATTGGCCGCCACGGGGGGCGCGCAGCAGGCCGCGACCGGCGGCGCCGCGCGTTTTGCCGAGGGCAGAGCGGACCTTCAGCACGCGCTGAAAGACGTCAATTTCCGACGCGGGCGCGGGGGCGAAGGGCGAATCGTCGTCGAGCTTTCGGACACGTCGACCGGCGTGGATATCCGCCAGCAAGGACAAACGGTCATCGTGGATTTCCTCAAGACGAGCGTTTCCGACGTGTTGCGCAAGCGTTACGACGTGGTTGACTTCGCAACCCCGGTGCAAACCTTCAGCGTTTTCCCCCAGGGCGACAACGTGCGCATGGTGATCGAACCCCGTGGTCTCTGGGAACACAATGCCTACCAGACCGACACGCAGTTCGTGCTGGAGGTGAAACCGATCCAGTACGATCCCAACAAACTGGTGCAGGGCACGCGCAGCGGCTATTCCGGCGAGAAGCTGTCGCTCAACTTCCAGAACGTCGAAGTGAGGAGCGTGCTGAACGTCATCGCGGACTTCACCGACCTGAACATCATCACCAGCGACACGGTGGGCGGGAATCTCACGCTGCGCCTGAAGGACGTGCCGTGGGACCAGGCGCTCGATATCATTCTTCAGACCCGCGGCCTGGACATGCGCAAGAACGGCAACGTGATCTGGATCGCGCCCCGCGACGAGCTTGCGACCAAGGAGAAACTCGCCCTGGAGTCCAGCGCGCAGATCACCGAGCTGGAGCCGCTGCGCACCGAAACCTTCCAGCTCAACTACGCCAAGGCCGACGCCTTTGCGAAGCTCCTCGCCGATCCCCAGCAGCGCATTCTTTCCAAGCGTGGCGCTGCCTCGGTCGATCTTCGCACCAACCAGGTGTTCGTTCAGGACGTCTCGGTCCGGCTGGAGGAGGTGCGGAAGCTCCTTGGGCAGGTCGATGTCCCGGTGCAGCAGGTGCTCATCGAGGCGCGGATCGTCGAGGCCAACGACTCGTTTGCGAAGAATCTCGGCGTGCGCCTGGGCAACGTGGCCCGCCCGATCGTCCAGAACAGCACCAGCTCGGGTCCGAGCCCGATAGGCATCAACGAGTCGGGCGTTGCGGTGACCCAGACCGGGACGCTAAACGACTTTCCCAACTTGTTCCCCGCAGGTGGGGGGAACATAACGACGAAGACCCCCGACAATTTGAGCGTCAATTTGCCGGCGGCGCCAGTCGGCAATGCCGCGGCCGCAGGTTCCATCGCCCTGTTGATCACCAATCGACTGACCGGAGCGCTTCAGCTAGAGCTCTCGGCTCTGGAGGCCGACGGCAAGGGCAAGATCATCTCGAGCCCGCGGGTGATGACCGCGAACAACGTCGAAGCGCTCATCGAGCAGGGAACCGAGTTGCCTTATCAGCAGGCGACTTCGAGCGGCGCAACCTCGATTTCATTCCGCAAGGCGAACTTGGCGCTCAAGGTAAAGCCGCAGATAACGCCCGACGGCAACATCATCATGAACCTGGACATCAACAAGGACTCGGTAGGCCAGAGCACCAACGCCGGTTTCGCCATCGACACCAAGCACGTCCAGACCCAGGTGCTGGTGGAAAACGGCGGCACGGTCGTGATCGGCGGTATCTACACCCAGACCTTGCAGACCACGATTACCAAAGTGCCGTTCTTCGGAGACATACCGTTGCTCGGTGTGCTTTTCCGCAACAACTCCCGCTCGGACAACAAGACAGAGCTCCTGGTATTCATCACTCAAGCCAGCGCTGACGCTGCAGGACCACATGACTCTCAGGGGGCCGGCAATGCCGGCCCTTTGCTTTCGAGCCCCATGCGGGTGGGTTGCTACAATATCCCCGTGAAGACAAACCACAAGCTCTTCCTGGTGGGCATGATGGGGGCCGGCAAGACCACGGTCGGTCGCCAGCTCGCCAAGCGCCTCGGCAAGACGTTCTACGATGCCGATCGCGAGATCGAGGCACGAACCGGGGTGCGCGTCGCCGTGATCTTCGATATCGAGGGCGAGGTCGGATTTCGCAAGCGCGAGTCCGAGGTGATCGAACGCTTGACCGCACTGAACGATATCGTGCTCGCTACGGGGGGTGGCGCGGTCCTCGATCCCCGTAACCGCGACAATCTCAGGGCGCGCGGCTTCGTCATCTACCTTCATGCGCCTCCACCGGTACTGTGGCAGCGCACCCGCGCCGACAAGTCCAGGCCGCTGTTGCAGGGCGGCGACCCGCGCGAACGGCTCGACGCGCTTTACACCGTGCGCGATCCGCTCTATCGGGAGGTCGCGGACCTGGTGATCGAGACCGGCCGCCAGGGTATCGGCCCCTTGCTTGCGCAGGTGCTCGCCCGATTCGACGAAGCATGCAAACTCTCAGCGTAGCGCTCGGGGAGCGCTCCTATCCAATTCACGTCGGTACCGGGCTTCTCGATCGGGCCGATCTCATTGTTCCTTTCCTAGTGCAAAAGAAAGCGGCCGTCGTCACCAACTCCACCGTGGCGCCGCTCTATCTCGAGCGCATTGCCGGAGCGCTGGCCCGTGAGGGCGTCGAGGTGGTCCGCATCTTGGTTCCCGACGGCGAGGAGCACAAGGACTGGCGCACCCTGAACGGGATCTTCGATGCGCTGCTCGAGCAGCGATGCGCGCGTGACACTACGATCATCGCCCTGGGGGGTGGGGTAATCGGGGACCTGGCGGGATTCGCCGCCGCTACCTATCAGCGCGGCGTGCCCTTGGTTCAGATCCCGACCACGCTGCTCGCGCAAGTGGATTCGTCGGTCGGCGGCAAGACCGCGATCAATCACCCGCTCGGGAAAAACATGATCGGCGCCTTTCATCAGCCTCAGTTGGTCGTGGCCGACATGCGAACCCTGGAAACCCTGCCCGAGCGCGAGTTGCGCTCGGGACTTGCCGAAGTGATCAAGCACGGCTTGATCCGCGACGCAGCGTTCTTCGGCTGGATCGAAGCCCATCTCGATCGCCTATTGACGCGCGATCCGGCCGCGCTGGAACATGCGGTGCTCGGGTCGATCGCGATCAAGTCCGAGATCGTCACCCAGGACGAGCGCGAGCGCGGCTTGCGCGCGCTGCTGAACTTCGGCCATACGTTCGGCCACGCCATCGAAACGGGCCTCGGCTACGGCGCTTGGCTGCACGGCGAAGCCGTGGCGGCCGGGATGGTCATGGCGGCAGACCTGTCCCGTCAGCTGGGCTATCTCTCGGAGGCCGACTGCGCTCGCATCCGTTCGTTGTTCGAGCGCGCGGGGCTACCGACAGCCGTAAGAGGGATCACGCCGGAGCGCATGCAGCAACTGATGCGCCTCGACAAGAAAGCAAAGGGGGGCCGCGTCCATTTTGTTCTGCTGCAGCGGCTCGGCGTGGCGCTGCTTCGCGCCGATGTGCCAACGGGCGCGATCGATCACACGCTTTCGCGGCTTGCT
>VBCT01000174.1 GCA_005882235.1 Betaproteobacteria bacterium | reverse complement strand
GGAGAAACCCTGGATCGCGGCGGTGGAAGGATTCGCGATCGGGGGGCACTGCCAGTACCTGCTCGTGATGGACTACGTGCTCGCGGCGCAGGGCGCGTTCATGAGCCTGCCCGCGCGCAAGGAGGGCATCATCCCCGGCGCGGCCAACCTCCGCCTGCCGCGCTTCGTCGGGGACCGCATCGCGCGCCAGGCGATCATGGCCGAGCGTCGCTTCGATTGCGAAAGCCCGGAGGGGCGACTGATCTGCGACGAAGTGGTTCCGCAAGCCGACGTGGACGGCGCGATCGAGCGCGTAGTGGAAAGGCTTACGGGCTCCGGCGTGGTGAGCGCTGGCGCGAACCGGAGGGCGTTCCGCATCGCGCAGGAGCCGTTCGATCTGTTCCGTAACTATTTCGCCCTGTACGCGCTCGAGCAGGCCTATTGCCACTTCAGCCCGGCGCTGATCGAGAACCTCGAGCGGAACTGGAATGCGAAGAGCCGCAGGATGGACTAAAGCGTCAGTTGTCTCCGGACTCGCTGTCGGACCAGCGCCTGCGAGGCCCCGAATAGGGATAGTCCGCCGGGTCCTCTGCGCCCGCCTCGTCCTCCAGATCGTCGAACTTGTCCAGTTGCCGGAGCAGCGATTGCAGGCGCAGCTCGGCGGCGGAATCCCGGTCCGCCTGATTCGAGAGGCGCTTCGCAACGCTAGCCGCGCGTTCGTAGTCGCGCTTCGTCCTCACCGGCCGCGCGTACCCGTTGGCTTTTCTTCGCTTGGTCATGACACCCCTTTCCTGCCGGCCCCGATGGGCTCTTCCTCGTAAGTGTAGCCTTTACTTGGGGACCGGGGTCGATTGATGCTGCCGCCGCCGCGCCCGCTCGCGCAAGGCGCCGCGCGCGAGCCAGGCGAGGCCCGCCAGGATGAGCACCCCCATGAGCCAACGGATGGCGACTGCCAGCTGCGAGGCGTCGAGCGCCGGCCACGGGAATTTGCTCAAGCGTTCCGCGCGCTCGGTCATCCAGTGCCAGGCCGTGTGGCCCACCAGCACCGACAGAATGATGGTTGCGAGGCGCTCCGCGACCAGGAAGCGGAACAGGATTTCCAGCGCCGGGACGAGGAGCACGAGCACGAGCAGTTGACCGAGCTCGACACCGAGGTTGAACGAGAGCAGCGACGTCAACAGATGGGACCCGGCGAATTGCAGCGTTTCGCGGAGCGCGAACGAGAAAGCGAACCCGTGGACCAGGCCGAACCCGAAGGTGATCAACCAGCGGCGCCTCACGCTGCTGCCGAGGACGTTCTCGATCGCCATGTACAGGATGGAAATCGCGATCAGCGTTTCGATGAGGGGCGGAAACCACAGCGCGTCGGGCCCAAGGTTGTACGCGGAAGCGATAAGCGTGATCGAGTGCGCGACCGTAAACGAGGTGACCAGCAGCACGAGCTGCCCGAACCTCCGGAACGGGATCACCAGGCAGAGCAGGAACAGCAGGTGATCGGTCCCCTCCAGGATGTGGAAGAATCCCGACTCGACGAAGCGCCAGGCGGCCTGGTGCCAGCGCGGAGCCAGCCTCACGAGGCCTTGATCCCCGTGCAGGTCGAAGGCGCGCACGACACCCGCCGCGGGCAGGAAGCGGAGCGCGACGGTGGTTCGCAGGCCCAGCCGCTCGAGCCGGGGCCGGATCGAGAAGTCGGAACGCTCCGAGCCGATCGGATACTCGAACAGGACATCGAGCAGTCCCTGTTCCCAGTACAGGTCCATGTTGTTCGGCAGCCGCGGGCCGGTGAGGTGCGCGAGCGCCTGCTCGTAGGACGCGAAGGACTTGTCGGACTCCAGCGACACGCGGGCATCGACAACCCGCGGCAAGCCGAGGCGGCCGTCGTTCTCGTACAGCTCGACGTTGTCGGCGATCCACAGGGTCGCCGCGTTCCGGAGCGACGCGTCGGCGAGCGCGAGGTCGAGCAGGCCCGCGCCCCGCCTCGGATAGTCCACGTCGCGCATCGCCTTCAGCGGGACGCGAACGAGAAGATGCAGCCGCTCGCGATCCGGCTTGACGAAGGCATGCACCGTCACGTCGTTCGGGATGTCGTGAGCGGCCGTGCGCAAGGGCAGCACCAAAATCAGCGTCGCCACCCACAGCACGATCATGCGGGTGTTGACAACGGTTTTCCCAGCGTCGAGCATAAGGGGCAGCGCAGCTTACAAGGAAAGGGGGGAGCCAATGAAAAGCAATGAGAGCAAGCGCAATCTTCACATCGCAGCGGCCTTCGTTTCAATCCTCGTCGCGCTCGGAGCTTGCCAGACCCTGCTCGAAAACAGGGCCGCCACCTCGGGACCCACCGTCCAGGCGCCCATGTTCGAAGTCGACCCGCTGTGGCCGAAGCCCCTGCCGAATCACTGGCTGCTCGGCTGGACCATCGGGGTGTGGGTCGACGAGCAGGACCACGTCTGGGTCATTCATCGCGGCGCGGGAGGGCTGCATGACAACGAAAAAGGGCTCGAGCTGAAGCCTCCCATCTCCGAGTGCTGCCGCACGGCCCCGCCCATACTGGTTTTCGACCCGGCCGGCAACCTGGTCCGGTCCTGGGGCGGTCCGGGACCGGGGTACGAGTGGCCGGAAGGGGCGCACGGCGTCCACGTCGATTACAAGGGCAACGTGTGGCTGGGCGGCAACGGAAAGGGCGACGCCCACGTCCTGAAGTTCACCAAGGAAGGGAAGTTCCTGATGCAGCTAGGCCGCTACGGCAAGAACGGCGGCAGCAACGACCCTGAAAACTTCGGGCGGGTGGCCAAGATCTGGGTCGATCCCAAGACCAACGAAGCCTACATCGCCGACGGCTATGCCAACAAACGCGTCGCCGTGGTCGATGCCGATACCGGCAAGATGAAGCGCTACTGGGGCGCGTACGGCAACAAGCCCGACGATGCTCCCATGGGTAACTACGACCCCAAGGCGCCGCCGGCGAAGCAGTTCCGCAACCCGGTGCACTGCGTCGAGCGCTCGAACGACGGTCTCATCTACGTCTGCGACCGGCAGGCAGACCGCGTGCAGGTATTCCGGCCGGACGGGACGTTCGTGAAGGAAGGGTTCTACGCCAAGGACACGCTCGCTTCGGGCTCGGCCTGGGACATCACGTTTTCAAAGGACCGCGAACAACGGTTCATGTTCCTCGCCGACGGCCAGAACGAGAAGGTGCGCATCATTCTGCGCGAGACCCTGGAGGAGATTTCGAATTTCGGCGACGGAGGGCGCCAGCCGGGCCAGTTCTACGGCGTACACAGCATCGCCTCCGATTCCAAGGGGAACCTCTACACGACCGAGACGTACGAAGGCAAGCGCGTGCAGAAATTCGTCTATAAAGGCATGGGCTCGGTGCGGGCAAGCCAGGGCGTGCTCTGGCCGCGCTAGGGAAGAAGATGCCCTACGTGCAGGCGGGCAAGCTGAAGG
>VBCT01000173.1 GCA_005882235.1 Betaproteobacteria bacterium | reverse complement strand
GCTGACGGGCCGGCAGCTCGCCGATTTCAGCGCGCGCTTCGGGAAACTGGAGATCAACGTCGCCAACGCATTCCAGGAACCTGGGATTCCCGAGGTGATGATCCTCTCCAACATCGTGGAGAACGGCAAGCCGATCGGGCTCGCCGACGCGGGGCAGGACTGGCACACCGACATGTCCTATAGCAGCACCATCGCTCTCGCCAACGTCCTCTACGGCATCAAGATCCCCAGGCGCGGCGGCAAGCCGCTCGGGGCGACCGAGTTCGCGAACATGCACGCCGCCTACGACGGCCTCCCGGCCGAGATGAGACGCGACCTCGAAGGCATGACCGTGCTGCACGATTTCAACAAGTTCTGGGAAATGATGAGGCGCGACAAGGGCAGCCGGCGCCCGCCGCTCAGCGAGGCGCAGAAGAAGGCGAAGCCGCCGGTGTCGCACCCGATCTTTCTCACGCATCCGATCACCGGGCGCAAGGTGCTCTACGCCAACCCCGGCTATTCGATCCGGATCAACGAACTGCCGCAGAAGGAAAGCGACGAGATGCTCGAGTTTCTCTTCGAGCACCAGTTGCGGCCCGAGTACCGCTACGCCTTTCACTGGAATGAGGGCGACGTCCTCATGTGGGAAGACATCGGCACCATCCATAACGCGGTCGCCGACTACGGTCCCGATGAGCACCGTCTCGTCAAGCGATGCCAGGTGATGGCGACGATGTTCTATTCCGGAGCGCGGGAGGAGCGATGAAGAGAGCAACGGCTGTGCTAGCCGCCGTCGCCTTCTGCGCGCTTGCCGGCGGCGCCGCGGCACAGAGCTATCCCGCGAGGCCGGTGAGGATCTTGGTCGGCTTCGCGGCGGGCGGGCCGACCGACGTGATCGCGCGCATCGTCGCGCAGGACATGACCGGTTCGCTCGGCCAGTCCTTCGTCGTCGAGAACCGGCCCGGCGCCAACGCCATCATCGCGACCGAGGCGGTGGCACGGTCGGCGCCGGACGGCTACACGCTGCTTTTCTCCTCGCTCTCGCTGCTGGTGAACGCGATCCTCCTGGAAGGCAAGGTCCACTACGACCCGTTCAAGGACTTCGCACCGGTGAGCAACGCTGCGGTGCTGCCGATGGTGGTCGTGACGAGCCCGGAGACCCGCATCAATTCGATGCAGGACCTGATCGCGCTCGCCAGGGCGAAGCCCGGGGAACTGAGCTACGCGACCTCGGGCAACGGCGGCTCGACTCATCTCGCCGGCGCGATGCTCGAGAACGCGACCGGAACGAAGATGATCAACGTTCCGTTCAAGGGCAACGGCCCGGCGCTCGCCGAGGTGATGGCGGGGCGGGTGACCTTCATGTTCTACCCGATCGTCGGCATCGCCGACCAGGTATCGGCGAGGAAACTGAGAGTGCTCGCGGTCGGCACGCCCAGGCCGCACGCGGATTTTCCAGCGGTGCCCACGCTCGAGCAATCGGGCTTGCCGGGATTCGAGGAAACCGCTCCCTGGGTGGGCATGCTCGCCCCGGCGGGCACGCCGGCGCCGGCGGTCGATCGCCTCGCCCGCGACATGCGCAAGTCGCTCGCCGGGCGCGAGACGCAGGAGCGGATGAAGGCGCTCGGCGCGGTCACCGTCGCCGACACTCCGTCCGAATTCGCGGCGTTCCTCAAGAAAGACTACGAACGCTGGGCACGCGTCATCAAGACCTCCGGAGTGAAGGCCGAATGAGCGCGGCAAGCGGGCTCGGAAAACCTTTGGCCGACGTCTCGGCCCCTGCAGCCTCTTCCTGCCCGGCCTCGCGGCGCGCCTCCGCGCGCGTGCTGCGCGCGTGGAACATCGCGGACTTGCGCCGGATCGCGAAAGGGCGCCTGCCGCGCGCGATATTCGATTTCTTCGACGGCGCCGCCGAGGACGAGACCACGCTTCGCGAAAATCGCGCCGCATTCGAGCGCGTGCGGCTCGCCCCGAAAATGCTCGCAGGCGTGGCGCGGATCGACACCTCGGCTGCGATTCTCGGCGCGCGCTCGAGCCTTCCCATCGCGGTCGGCCCCACGGGCGGCATCGGATTCGGCTGGCCGTTCGCAGACGTCGGCGTCGCGCGCGCGGCCGCCGCTGCCGGGATCCCGTATACGCTCTCGACCATGGCGACCGCGTCGATCGAGCGCATCGCGCGCGAGGCGGGCGGGCGCCTGTGGTTCCAGGCCTACATCTTCCGCGAGCGCGGCATGACCCTGGGCCTCGTCGAGCGCGCGCGGCAGCTCGGATACGAGGCGCTCATGATCACCGTGGACGTCCCGGTCGGCGGGAAGCGCGAGCGCGACTTCCGCAACGATTTTGCGATCCGCTTCCGCTTCACGCCGAGGAACGTCCTGGATTTCGCCTCGCACCCGGGCTGGGTGCTCTCGGTGCTGAGGCACGGCATGCCGGTGCTGGAAAACGTGGTGGACCTGGCGCCGGAGGCGAAGAGCACCGCCGAAATCGCGTCCTCGGTGGGGCAGTTCTGGGACGCGGACTTCGACTGGGACGGCCTGAAGGAGATGCGCGACCGCTGGCCGAGGAAGATTCTGGTGAAGGGAATCCTTCGCGCCGACGAGGCCGAGCGGCTCGCCGGCCTGGGAATAGACGCGGTGGTCGTGTCCAATCACGGAGGGCGGCAGCTCGACGGGGCGGTCGCCGCGCTCGATGCTCTTCCGCCTATCATGCGCGCAGTCAAGGGCAGGATAAGCGTCCTCGTGGACGGCGGCGTGCGGCGCGGCGTGGACGTCGTCAAGGCGCTCGCGCTCGGCGCCGAGGGCGTGATGCTCGGCCGCGCGACGCTCTACGGCGCCTGCGCGGCGGGCGAGGCGGGCGCGGCGCGCGCTCTCCATATCCTGGGCGACGAGCTGGTGCGCGCCATGCAGCTCTCGGGCGTGCGCTCGGTGGGCGAGATCGGGCCGGATCTGCTCGCGAATTGAGAAAGGAAAAACCATGACCTCTGCCAATCGAAGAATGCTTTTGAAAGGCGCAGCGCTAGCCTCGCTCGCGTATACCGTCGGCGGCGCCGAGGTGCTGCTCTCGCCGCGCGATGCGCACGCCCAGGGCGTTCCGCTCAAGGTGCTGACTGCCGGTGAGCGCGCCGCGCTCGAAGCGCTGGCGGAAACGCTCCTGCCCGGCGCGAGGGACGCGGGCCTTGCGCATTACGTCGACCAGCAGCTGAGCGTGGATCCGAGCGAGTGCCTGCTGCTCGCGCGCGCCCTCGGCGTGCTGCCGCCTTACGCCGATTTCTATCGCGCGGGACTCGCCGGGCTCGACCAGTCCTCTCGCCAGGCGCACGGCGTGAGATTCGCCGAGCTCGCGGCGGAGAAGCGCGCCGAGTTCGTCGAGCAGATCCGCCAGAAGGTTCCCGAGGGCTGGAGCGGGCCGCCGTCGCCTTTCTTCTATTTCGTTTCGCGCGGCGACGCGGTGGACGTCACCTACGGCACGGTCGAGGGTTTCGAGCGCCTGGGCATTCCGTACATGCCGCATATCATCCCGATCAAAAGGTGGTAGCCATGGCCAACGAAAAAGTCGATGTCGTGATCGTCGGCGGCGGCGCCTCCGGAATCCTGCTCGCCGCCAAGCTCGGCCAAGCCGGGAAGAAGGTCGTGATCCTCGAGATGGGTCCGCCGCTCGCTCTCGACGACCTGGTGAGCTCGCAGATCTGGTCGCGGCGCCTGAAGTGGGGCGGGGTGCCGGTGGTTTCGGAAGGAAAGAACCCCGTTGCCCACAATTTCCAGTCGGGCTGGGGCCTGGGCGGCGCGGCGATGCACCAGTTCGCCAACTGGCCGCGCTTCCATGAAGAGGATTTCCGCGTCAAGACCCAGTACGGGCGCGGGCTCGATTGGCCGATCTCGTACGCCGACGTGCGGCCGTACTACGACCGCATCCAGAAGGAAGTCGGCCTCTCGGGCGATCACGTCGCCGAGGTCTGGCGCCCGGCGGGCGACCCCTATCCGATGCCGCCGATGAAGTGGTTCCGCCAGGCCGAGCTGCTCGCCGAGGGCTTCAGGAAAATCGGCATGCGCACCGCGCCCATGCCCGTGGCGATCAACAGCGTGCCCTACAACGGCCGGCCCGCGTGCATCTACGACGGCTGGTGCGAGGCGGGCTGCCCGACGGGCGCGCTCGTCAATCCGCAGGTCACTTATCTGCCCATCGCGAGGAAAGCCGGCGTCGAGATCCGCACCCATGCCTACGTGACGCGCGTGCTCGTCAACGCGAAAGGCGACCGCGCTGCCGGGGTCGAGTACTACGACAAGGCGAAGCAACGCCAGGAGCAGCACGCGGACGTCGTCGTGCTCTCGGCCTTCTCGGCGTCGAACCCGCGCATCCTTCTCAACTCCGCGAACGACAGGCATCCGAAGGGCCTCGCGAACTCGAGCGGGCGGGTGGGTCAATACGTCACGGCGCACATCACGTTTTCCGCCTTTGCGATGTTCGAGGAGAACACCGAGAACCACATGGGCACCTCCGGGGCCTTCGGCATGTCGCAGGACGGCTACGTCAAGGACAGC
>VBCT01000172.1 GCA_005882235.1 Betaproteobacteria bacterium | reverse complement strand
TTCTCCGCAGGGCCGAATCTCGGGACGCCGCTCGAGCCGGCCGAGATCGCCGCCTGGGACATCAGTATCCAGCCCGACGGGACGGGCCTGCCGCCGGGCGGCGGCACGCCCGCCCAAGGCGCACGCATCTTCGCGCAGAAGTGCGCCCTGTGTCACGGGGAAAACGGCAAGGGCGGTGCCTTTGCCGCGCTGGTCGGCGGGGCTCCGATCAGCAGCGGCATCGATACGCCGAAGACGATCGCCAACTTCTGGGGCTATTCCACGACCGTCTTCGATTTCATCCGGCGGGCGATGCCCTGGCAGCAACCGCGCTCGCTCACCGACAACGAAGTCTATGCGCTCACCGCCTTTATCCTCGCGCAGAACAAGCTGATCGGCGAGAACGACTCGATGAACGCCGAAACGCTCCCCAAGGTGCGCATGCCCAACCGCGACGGATTCATCATCCGTTTTCCGGACAAGATATAGCGGGCGTCGATCAATAGCCGATCGCGGCGCCGTCGCTCCTCGGATCGGAGCCGCCCGCGCGCACACCCGACACCGGATCGATGGTGATGCCGTGCGCATGGCCCGCAAGCTCGCAGAAATCCGGCCAGCGATTTGCCGTGTGTCCCCGCCGCTCGAGTTCCTTGACGGTCGCCCCGGGAAAACGGCCTTCGATGTTGAGCAAGTCGCGCGAGTCGCCGATATTGAAGCGCCCCGAGAGCCAGCGCGGCATCTCGAGCGCCTGCTGGACGTCGAGGCCGAAATCGACGAGGCCCACGTAGCTCTGCAGGTGGATCTGCGGCTGGC
Source organism: Betaproteobacteria bacterium (assembly GCA_005882235.1). Taxonomy (GTDB): domain Bacteria; phylum Pseudomonadota; class Gammaproteobacteria; order Burkholderiales; family SG8-39; genus VBDM01. The sequence goes on along the minus strand of VBCT01000172.1, from coordinate 3,262 downwards.
CGTCCGCGCCCATGCAGCCGAGAACCTGCCAAAGGCGGCCGTCCTTGAGCGCGAGCGACGCGATCAGCGTGTGCATCGGGCGCTTGCCCGGCTCGAGGCGGTTGGGATGCAGCGGGTCGAGCGAGAAGTAGGCAGAGCGGTTCTGCAGCACGACGCCGGTGTCGCCCGCGACCACGCCTGAGCCGAACGTGAAGTAAAGGCTCTGGATCAGCGCGGCGGCATTTCCTTCGCCATCCACCGCGCAGACGAACACCGTGTCGCCGGCGAGTGTGCCGTAGGAGGGAACCAGGTCCCAGGGCAGAGCACGGTCCGCGCGCATTAGGAGCCGGCGCTCGGCCGCATATGGCTTCGAGATCAAGCGCTCCACCGGCACGGACTGGAACTCGGGGTCAGCGAGCAGCCTGTCGCGGTCGTGGTAGGCGATCTGCTTCGCCTGCACCAGCAGGTGCGCGAGCTCGGGACCGAGCGGGTCCATCTTGCCGATCTCGTAGGGCTCGATGAGGTTGAGCATCTCCAGCACCGTAAAACCCTGGGTTGGCGGAGGCGTCTCGAAGATCTCGACCCCGCGGTAGGTCGCCGAGAGCGGCTCGGCCCAGCTCGCTTGCTGCGCGCGAAAGTCCGCCTCGTCGAAAAACCCTCCTCCTGCGCGGGCGAAGCTCGCGAGCGAGCGCGCCGTATCGCCGGCGTAGAAGCCCTCACGCCCGGCCGCTGCGATCCTCTCCAGCACCAACGCGAGCCCGCGGTTCGCGAGCTTGTCACCCGCGCGCGGCGCGGCGCCGCGTGCGGTGAAGATCGCCAGAGCATGGGCGTTCAGCGAGTTGTCGGCGGCGTGCAGCTCGATCGCGCGCGCGAGCCGCCCGGTGACGGGAAACCCTTCGCGAGCGTAGCCGATCGCCGCTGCGAGGTCGCGCGCAAGGGACAAGCGGCCGTATTCCTCGTGCGCCGCGCACCAGCTCGCCACCCCGCCCGGAACGGTCAGGGTCGCGGGTAGAAAGCCGCGCAGCGGGATTTCTTTCATGCCGCGCGAGTGGAACCAGTCGATCCTTGCGCTTCGTGCGGCGCGCCCGCCGCCGTTCAAGCAGCGCACGCGCCCGGCTTCCGCGTCGTAGATCAGCCAGAACGCGTCTCCGCCTACGCTGGTCATGTGCGGGTAGAGCACCGAAAGCGCGGCGCCCGTCGCGATCGCGGCGTCCACCGCCGAGCCTCCGGCGCGAAGCGCATCGACGCCCGCTGCGGAGGCGAGCGAATGCGGCGAGGCCACCATGCCCTTGGGCGCAAACGTCGCGGGCCTGCCGGTGTGTATGGGAAACACCGCGCGTTCAGCGTTGCGGCGAGCCGGCCAGCAGGCGCATCACCGCCGCCATGCGTGTCTCCACGCCGAGCTTCTCGAAAACGTGCTCGAAATGCTTCTCGACTGTGCGCGGACTCATGTCGAGAACGCGGTGCGGCGGCCGCGCGCGAGGTCGCAGATGCTGAGCGTGATGACTTCGGAGGCGACCAGGCGCGGCAACCGGTCGAGCCCCGAGCTGGCGAAGCTCTCCAGACCCCAGGCTTCGGCCGCGATCTCGTTCAGCAGCTTCAGGCCCTGCTCTGCGATGCGTGCTGCAAGGGTTGCCACGGACTCCCCGTAAGGCTCGCGCGCCTACGTGGAAACACGTATGGCGCGGTCGTGCCCTTCGAGCGGAGTATAGGCCGCACCCGCCCGGAGCGTAAATGCTTCACCGGTGGACCTCAAACTCAAGGAGACGACATGAACGCACCCGCACCACGCAGCAACGTTCTGAAAGGCACGCAGATCAGTTGCATGCTCCCGGTCATCGATCTGGAGCGCGCACGCCGCTTCTACGGCGAGCAGCTTGGCCTCGAAACCGTCGGCGCCAAGGCGAGCGGCAAATTCGTATACCGCTGCGGCGGAACCGAGCTTGCGCTCTTCCCGAAACCCGGCGGCACCAAGGCCACGCACTCGACGCTGAGCTTCCAGGTCAAGGACATCGTCGCCGCGATCCGTGCGCTCGAGGCGCGCGGCGTCGTGTTCGCCGACTACGACCTGCCTGGCTTCAAGACCGTCGATCACATCGCCGGTGCCGAAGTGGAAGCGCTTCGACGAGTTCGCCGACGTGCTGCCGCGGGACGATCCGGCGCGTCGCGAGCGGTGACCAAAGTTTCTCGTGGTAAATTACGGAGCGAATCGGAGCGAGTCTAGTGGTAAATTGACGCGACGCTCATCGGCAACGCGCTCGAATCCGGCATGGTAACTATCAACCGCATCGGCTTCGCCTTGGCCGAGACGCCTTTCGGCGGCGTGAAGGAATGCGGCTACGGCAGTGAAGGCGGGGCGGAAACGTTCGACGGCTATCTCATCACCAAGTTCGTTACTCAGAAAAACTAGGAGGAGACATGAATGTACAGCGCGGGCAGCGTGCGGTGCTCACCGCCCTTCTGGCATTGGTTGCGGCCGACGCAGCAGCCGCGCTCACTGCCGCCGAGCAGCAGATCGTCGCTGCGGTGAAGGAACGCTCCGATGCCGCCTTGCAGTTTCTCGAGCGCACGGTGAACGTCAACAGCGGCACCTTGAATCCCGAAGGCGTGCGCGAGGTGGGGCGCATGTTCCGCGCCGAATTCGACCAACTCGGCTTCACCACCCGCTGGGTCGACTTGCCGCCCGCCGTGCAGCGAGCGGGCCATCTCGTGGCGGCGCGTGAAGGCAAGCAGGGCAAGCGGCTTCTTTTGATCGGCCACCTCGACACCGTGTTCGAAAAGGACAGTCCCGTCCAGCGTTGGGAGCGCAAGGGCGATCGCATTCGCGGCCCGGGCGTATCCGACATGAAAGGCGGCGATGTGATCATCGTCGAAGCGTTGCGGGCACTCGCCAAATTGCACGCGCTGGACAACACGAGCATCACCATCGTGTTCACCGGTGACGAAGAGAAGCCGGGTTCGCCTTTGGAGGTCACGCGCGCCGAGCTCGTCAGCGCGGCCAAGAGAAGCGATCTCGCGCTGGGCTTCGAAGGTATCGTGAAGGACAGAGAGGGCAAGGATACCGCGACCATCGGCCGGCGCGCCGCCTCCGGCTGGATGCTCACCGTCACCGGCAAGCCGGGACATTCTTCCGGCGTGTTCAGCGAATCTTCGGGCTTCGGTGCGATATATGAAGGCGCGCGCATTCTGAACGCCTTTCGCGAGCAAGTGGCCGAACCGGATCTCACCTTCAATCCCGGCGCCGTGGTGGGCGGCACGGAGGTGTCCTACGACCCGGCTGTCA
>VBCT01000171.1 GCA_005882235.1 Betaproteobacteria bacterium | reverse complement strand
CGAGGACAGCACGAACACCATGACGAGCATGATGAAGGCGCCCTTCCAGTCGTGCGGAAGAAAACGCGGCAGTACCGCCGGCACGCGCGTCTTCTCGAAATGCCGGGACAGGAGAGCAAAACCGAGGAGCAGGCACAGCAGATTCGAGAGGATCACCCATTCGCCATGCAGATGGGCTATCAGGCCGGAAATGCCCGCCCCCGCCTTGAATCCGGTGAAGCCGAGCTTGTACAGTGTGATGACCGCAAGGCCCGCAAGCGCGACGCGGAGCGTGTGGCGGTGAAACAGCGCCACGCCGAGCAGCGTGATCCCGAAAAGAATGAAATCGACCGGAATGCCCAGCACGGCCGGGCCCTCCGCGGCATGAACCGGGGCCGATGCAATCAGCGCGACGGAGCCCGCAACGATTCTGTGTGCAGTGCGCAGCGTTCCTCCCCGATCGAGGCGGCGATTGTAGCACCCGGGTATCGGCACGCGGAACGTGCTACATTATCTGGGAGTTCCCGCGTTCCGCACGACGCAGAAGACCCCGACAGGAGTCCACATGAGACTGTCGCTTCGGTTCATCGTTCCCCTCGCCATCACGCTCGCGGCCATCGCGTATGCCGTCATACCGCTCGTCGACAGGTTCACGCTTCAATGGTTCGTGCGCGACCTCGACATCCGCACCTCGCTTATCGCGAACACGATCCAGGACCCGTTGCGGGACCTCGTTCGGGAAGGCTCGCGGGCGAAGGTATTGCGCTTCTTCGACCGGATCATGCAGGACGAGCGCCTGTTCGCGGTCGCTTTCTGCGACCCATCCCGCAGGATGATCTACAAGACGGCGGTGTTCCCCGTTTCGATCACCTGCGCGAGCGAAGACGGTGACGCGCTCGTCAGCGAGAGCCGCCTGGTCAACCTCCAGCGCGGCCCGATCCACGTGGCGATCCACCGCGTCGAATCCGAAGGCACGGCCTATGGCTATCTGATGCTGGTGCACGACATGAGCTTCGTGCAGCGGCGCAGCGACGACACCAAGAAATACATCTTTTATCTCTTCGCCGCGATCGGCGCGATCGTTTCGCTGGTGACCGTGGTGATCGCGGAAATCAGCTGGCGCGGCTGGGTCGCGGGCCTCAAGGCCGTGATCCGGGGCGAAGCGTTCGGTCGCGGCGAGACGAAAGTGCCCCTGCGCGAATTGCGGCCGGTGGCGCGCGATCTGCAGGCGCTGATCCGGGATCTCGAGTCGGAGCGCAGGGCGCGGGACGAGAGCCAGATCAACTGGTCGGCCGAGACGCTCCGGGCAATACTGCGCAACGACCTGAAGGGCGAGGAGGTGCTCATCGTTTCAAACCGGGAGCCCTACATACACATGCGGCGCAACGAGCGCATCGAGGTGAAGCGGCCCGCGAGCGGGCTTGTGACCGCGCTCGAGCCGGTGATGCGGGCGTGTTCGGGAACGTGGATCGCGCACGGCAGCGGCAACGCGGACCGCGAAACGGCGGATTCAACCGACCACGTGATGGTGCCGCCCGAGCGGCCCGCCTACCGGATCCGGCGCGTCTGGCTCTCCAAGGAGGAGGAAGCCGGGTACTACTACGGGTTCTCGAACAGCGGCCTGTGGCCCTTGTGCCACATCGCGCACACGCGTCCGATCTTCCGCACTGCGGACTGGAACGCCTACGTCACCGTCAACCGCCGGTTCGCCGACACGGTGGTGCGCGAAGCGAAGACCGCCGACCCCATCGTGCTCGTCCAGGACTATCACTTCGCGCTGCTGCCCCGCATGATCCGGGAGCGGCTGCCGGAAGCGACCGTCATCACCTTCTGGCACATCCCCTGGCCCAACGCAGAGGCCTTCGGAATCTGCCCGTGGCGCGAGGCGATCATCGACGGTATCCTCGGGAGCAGCATTCTGGGGTTCCATACCCAGTTCCACTGCAACAATTTCATCGACGCGGTGGACCGCTACGTCGAGGCGCGAATCGATCGCGAAACCTACACCATATCCTACGGCGGAGACCAGACCGCGGTGCGGCGCTATCCCATCTCGATAGAATGGCCGCTCAACTCGAAGACGATGCAAAAACCGCTGGGGGAATGCCGCGCCGACGTGCGCAAGAGGAACGGCCTCGCCGCCGACGCCCTGATCGGCGTCGGCGTGGACCGCCTCGACTACACCAAGGGGATACTCGAGCGATTCCTCGCGGTCGAGCGCTTTCTCGAGCTCGAGCCCGAATGGATCGGCAAGTTCGTGTTCGTCCAGATCGCGGCGCCTTCGCGCTCCAGCATCGACGAGTACCAGAACTACGACGCGCGCGTGCGCGCGCTTGCGCGCCGGATCAACGACAAATTCTCGAACAAGCGCCACGAGCCGATCCTGCTCAAGATCGAGCACTACGACCCCGACGACGTCTACGAGTACTACCGTGCGTCGGAGCTGTGTTTCGTGAGCAGCCTGCACGACGGCATGAACCTCGTCGCCAAGGAGTTCGTCGCCTCGCGCGACGACGAGCGCGGGGTGCTCGTTCTCAGCCAGTTCACGGGTGCGTCGCGGGAGCTGCCGGAAGCCCTGATCGTCAATCCCTACAACGTCGACCAATGCGCGGGGGCCCTGAAAGCGGCGCTCGCGATGCCGCCCGCCGAGCAGCGCGACCGGATGCGCAGCATGCGCGGCCTCATCCAGGAATTCAACGTGTACCGCTGGGCCGGGCGCATGCTGCTCGACGCGGGCCAGATGCGCATGCGCTCGCGTCTGTTCGCGCGTGCGGACCGCGGGCGCAAACCCGTTCCGCTGCGCAGCGTCTGATCACGGGTGCCGATGCCGAATTCCAGGAGCCGGAGTCGCGACGTGGCCCCCGAGGGACCCCGAAGACAGCCGCGCCAGGACGAGGCGCTTGCGGACGCCGGCTTCCCCCTTGGAACCGTGCCGCGCCTGCCCGCGGACGCGGGATTCTTCCTGGACATCGACGGGACGCTTCTGGACATCGCCGAAAGGCCGCAGCTCGTGCGGATCGACGACGATCTCGGGCATCTGCTCGCGACGATACGCGACGCCTCGGGCGGGGCGGTCGCGCTCATCAGCGGGCGCCCGGTCGCGGAAATCGACCGGCTTTTCGGCGGGAATTTCTGTGCCGCCGGACAGCACGGAGCGGAGCGCCGCGACGCCGCCGGAAGGATGCACCAGCACCGCGTCCCGCTCGCCGGACTTCGCAAGGCGCTGAAGCACCTGAGGGCGATGGTCGCCGAGCACCCCGCGCTCGTTCTCGAGGACAAGGGCATGAATCTCGCGCTCCATTACCGCTCGGCGCCGGAGCTCGGCGCGACGGTGCGCGAGACCCTCGGCCGGCTGGTCGATGAGCTCGGCGGAGACTTCGAGCTGCAATCGGGAAAAATGGTGATGGAAATCAAGCCGAGCGGAAAGGACAAGGGCACGGCGATCGCGGAATTCCTCGCGGAGGCCCCGTTCCGGGGCCGGCTCCCCGTGTTCATCGGCGACGATCTCACCGATGAGTTCGGCTTCGAGCTGATCAACCGGGTCGGAGGCTGCTCGGTCAAAGTGGGCGAAGGCAGCTCGGCCGCGCATTGGCGCCTGCCGAACGCGGACGCCGTGCGGGCGTGGCTCAAGCGCTTCGCCGAGCGCGGGCCGGAGAAGTCATGACCAGCCTCGACCTCGCCCTGATCGGGAACTCGAGCGTCGCGGCGCTGGTCGATGCGAACGCGACCATCGTCTGGTCCTGTCTGCCGCGCTTTGACAGCGACGCGGTGTTTTGCAGCCTCCTGCGCGATGGGCGCGGGGCGGACGACCACGGGTTTTTCGAGGTCGAGCTCGCCGATTTCGCCCGCGCCGAGCAGGCCTACATCGCGCACACGCCGATCCTCAAGACCCGGCTTTTCGACCGGCACGGGGGCGGAGTGGAAATCACCGATCTCGCCCCGCGATTCGAGCAGTTCGGCAGGCTCTTCTGCCCCGTCATGCTCATGCGCCAGGTACGCCCGATCTCGGGCAGCCCGCGCATCCGCATGCGCATCAGGCCCGCCTGCGAGTACGGCGCGCGCCGCCCCGCGATCACCTGGGGCAGCAATCACGTGCGCTACGTCATGCCCGAGATGGTCTTGAGGGTGACCTCCGACTACTCGATCACTGCGATCCTCGAGGAAACGCCCATCGTGCTGCGGGAACCGGTGTCGGTCGTGCTCGGGCCGGACGAGACCCTGCAGGGCTCCGCCGGGGAAGTGTTTCGCAGGTTCCTCGACGACACCGCCGCGTTATGGCGGGCCTGGGTGCGCAATCTCGGCATTCCGTACGAATGGCAGGAGAACATCATCCGCGCGGCCATCACCCTGAAGCTCAACGCCTACGAGGATACCGGCGCGATCGTCGCTGCGGTGAGCACCTCGATCCCGGAGTCGCGCGCGAGCGGCCGCAACTGGGACTACCGCTACTGCTGGCTGCGCGACGCGTACTTCGTGGTGAATGCGCTGAACCGGATGAACGCGACCCGGCCGATGGAGCGCTACCTCGACTACATCATCAATATCGCCACGAGCACCAACGGTCGCGATTTGCAGCCGGTCTACGCGATCAGCGGCAAGGCGGGCATCGAGGAGCGCGAAATCGGATCGCTGCCCGGTTACCGCGGGATGGGGCCGGTGAGGATCGGCAATCAGGCGTATTCCCAGGTCCAGCACGACGTCTACGGCGCGGCGATCCTGGCCGCGGCGCACGTGTTCTTCGACGCGCGGCTCGCGCTGCGCAGCGACGAGTCGCTCTTCCGCCAGCTCGAGCAGCTCGGCGAACGGGCCGCGGCGCTCTTCGACCAGCCCGACGCCGGTCTGTGGGAGTTGCGCGGGGCACAACGCGTCCACACTTTTTCCAGTGTTATGTGCTGGGCGGGGTGCGACCGCCTCGCGAAGATCGCCGCGCGCATCGGGCTCGCGGACCGCGCGCGCGCGTGGCGCGCGCGCGCCGACGCGATGCATTCGGCGATCTGCGATCGGGCCTGGAACGGGAAGCGCAGGACCTTCGCAGCCACTTTCGGCGGCGAGGACCTGGACGCGAGCCTGCTCCTCCTTCACGAGCTGAATTTCCTGCGCGCCGACGACCCGCGCTTTGCCTCGACGGTCCAGGCGGTCGAAGGGGAGTTGCGGCGCGGCGAGTTCGTCTTCCGCTACAGCGTGCCGGATGACTTCGGAGTTCCGGAGAACGCCTTCGTCGTCTGTTCCTTCTGGTACATCGACGCGCTGTCGGCGCTGGGACGCAAGGACGAGGCCCGCGCCCTCTTCCAAAGCATACTCGCCCGCTGCAACCGCCACGGTCTGCTCTCGGAGCATATCGACCCGCGCAGCGGCGAATTGTGGGGAAATTTTCCGCAGACCTACAGCATGGTCGGAATGATCAATTCCGCGATGCGTCTCAGCATCCCCTGGGACGAGGCCTATTGAATCCCCCGCGCTCCGCCCGAAATGATCCGTATCGGCGTGGACCTCGGCGGCACCAAGATGGAAATCGCCGCGCTCGACGAATCGGGCGCGGAGCTGCTGCGGCGCCGCGCGCCCGCGCCACGCGGGAGCTACGCGGAGGCGATCGAAGCGATCGCGCAATTCGTTCTCGAGGCCGAGCGCGAGGCCGGTGCGC
>VBCT01000170.1:2908-10464 GCA_005882235.1 Betaproteobacteria bacterium | reverse complement strand
TCCGGCAGCGACGCCCAGGCCCAGCAGAAAACCAAAAAAAAGGCCGATAACAAAATTACCGGAGAGGTCCGGTCTGGATCGGGGCAGTTGCTTATAGTCGAAGCTCATTGGGGTAAGGCATCACATTTTCTCGGGCTGACTGACGCCCAGCAACGAAAGCCCGTTGCGAAGCACTTGGCGCACGGCAAGGCACAGAGCCAGACGCGCCGATCGCAGCGGCGCCTCGGCGACCAGTATGCGCTCGGCATTATAGTAACTGTGAAATTCACCCGCCAGCTCGCGAAGATAAAACACGATCTGGTGCGGAGCGAACTCCGCCGCGGCATTCTCGAGTACCTCAGGGTATTCTCCCAATCGCTGCAGCAACGCCAGCTCGCGCGCTCCGATAAGGGGCGCGAGATCGGCGGCCGCGAGATCCGGATCCCGGCCTGCGAACAGCGCTTTCCTTTGCTCGAGCACCGCGCAAATGCGTGCGTGCGCCATCTGTACATAGTAGACGGGATTCTCCTCCGATTGCGACTTGGCGAGATCGACGTCGAACACAAATTCGGTGTCGGCCTTGCGCGAAAGGAGGAAAAAGCGCACCGCGTCGCGTCCGACTTCGTCGATCAGCTCGCGCAGCGAGACATACGAACCGGCGCGCTTGGAGATCTTCATCTCGCCGCCGCCCTTCATCACCGTGACCATCTTGTGGAGCACGTAGTCGGGATAGCCCGGCGGAACCGCGCGCTCCCATTTCGAAGACGCGGCTTGCAGCCCGGCGCGCACCCGCGCCACCGTGCCGTGGTGGTCGGAACCCTGGATGTTGACGGCACGGGTGAAGCCGCGCTCCCACTTGGTCAAGTGGTAGGCGACGTCGGGCACGAAGTAGGTATGGGTGCCGTCGGATTTCCGCATGACGCGGTCCTTGTCGTCGCCGTACTCGGTGGTCTTGAGCCAAAGGGCGCCGTCCTGCTCGAAGGTCTTGCCCGCATCGATGAGCGCCTGAACCGTCCTCTGAACGCGTCCGTCCCGGTAAAGGGAGGATTCCAGATAATAGCTGTCGAAGCGCACGCCGAAGGCCTGTAGATCGAGGTCCTGCTCGCGCCGAAGCTCGGCCACCGCGAAGCGGGTCACGGCTTCCAAATCCTCGCCGTCGGTGTTGCCCGCCTCGAGAAATTTTTCGGCGATCTCGCGCACGTAGTCGCCGTGATAGCCGTCGGCGGGAAATTCCGCCCGCGCGCCGAGTTTTTCTCGAATCCGCGCCTGCACCGAGAGTCCCAGATTGCGGATCTGCGCGCCCGCGTCGTTGTAGTAGAACTCCCGCGTTACGCGCCAGCCCTGCGATTCGAGCAGAGCGCCGATCGCGTCGCCGAGGGCCGCTTGCCTGCCGTGCCCGACGTGGAGCGGGCCGGTGGGATTGGCCGAGACGAACTCGACGATTACCGGGCGAGCGCCCGCGCTGTCCGAGCGACCGTAGCGCTCGCCCGCAGCTAATACGATCTTCGCCGTGTGCTGCTTTGCTGCCGGGTGAACCCGGAAATTTATGAAGCCGGGGCGCGTGAATTCAACGGTCACCCAATCCGAAGGCGGAATGGCTTCGACTAAGGCTTCCGCAGTCTCGACCGGCGGTATTTTCAGCTTCCGCGCGAGCTGCATCGCGAGCGGCGAAGAGAAATCGCCGTGCTGTGCCTGCTTGGGGCGTTCGAGCGAGATCAGCGATCCCGGCTGCTGCGGGGCGACCTTGGCGAGCGCGCGGGTGAGCAGCCCGGTGATGTGGGACTTGATCTCGGCGGACATTGATTGGCCGAAATGCTCAGTATTATACCCAATGCGTCGCCCAGAGCCGCGAATGCGAAGGTACAATAGCGGCTGATTCAATTTCCGATCGGGAGCGTGGAGCTTGGGTAAAGGCGATAAACGCACATTTCGCGGCAAGGTCTTCAAGGGATCGCACGGCAAGACCCGACCGCGCAAGGCGAAAAAACCGGCGAAGAAACCCGCCTGATTTCCGCAGGCGACTAAAACTCTATCGGGTCCACGTCCAGATGCCAGCGCACTCCGTGCGCGGGCGTGCTGTACAGCGAGTCGCTCCATTCACGCAGGAACGCCTGCAGCCGCGGTCGCGAGCGCGATTGCAGCAGGACTTGCGCGCGCTCCACTCCGGCGAGTCGCGCGAGGGACATCGGCGCGGGATCGAACACGGTGATCGCGGCGCCCCTTTGCGGCGCGCGCCCGATCGCCGAGCGCAGGAACCGCAGCGCGCGAACCGAGTCGCGGCTTTCCGCGCGCAGCGCCGCTTCGAAAACGAAGGGCGGAAATCCCGCCTCGCGACGCTCGGCGAGCAGGCTCCCCGCGAACCCCGTGTAGTCATGGCGCACAAGGGACTGGTAAAGAGGATGGTCCGGGTAGCGGGTCTGGATCAGTACTTCGCCCGGCAGGTTCGCACGGCCGGCACGCCCCGCTACCTGCTGCAACTGGGCAAAGGCCCGCTCGCTCGCCCTATAGTCGCTCGAGAACAAGCCGCTGTCGGCATTGAGCACGCCGGCAAGCGTCAAGCGCTCGAAATGGTGGCCCTTGGCGAGAATCTGCGTGCCGACCAGGATATCGGCGTGGGTGGCGCGTTCGAGCAGATCTTCGAGCCCGTTCCTCGCGCGCGCGGCGTCGCTGTCCACTCGCAGGATCCGCGCGTTCGGGAATTTTTCCCCGAGCAGCAGCTCGACCCGCTGCGTCCCGCGCCCGAATGTCTGCAAATCGGGATTACCGCACTCCGGACAGGCGCGCGGAATGCCTTCGGCCAATCCGCAATGGTGGCAGCGCAGCCGCTGCACTGCCAGGTGCACGACCATGTTCGCCGAACAACGCCTGCAGCCCTTGACCCAGCCGCAGGCGGGGCATGCGAGCGCCGGCGCATAGCCGCGGCGATTGAGGAAAACGAGCGATTGCTCCCCGCGCGCAAGGCGCGTCGCGAGCGCCTCGAGAAGGGGTGCAACGATTCCCTCATGGGGCGGATGCACCCGCGTGTCGATAAGACGTATCGCCGGCAATGCCGCACGGTCGATGGCACGTCGCGTGAGGGGTACCAGCTCGTATTTACCCGAGGTCGCGTGATGGAAGCTTTCCAGGGAGGGAGTGGCCGAGCACAGAACGACCGGTGCGCGGGCGATGTGGCCCCGCGCAATTGCGAGGTCGCGTGCCGAATAGCGCACGCCCTCACGTTGCTTGAACGAGGCATCCTGCTCTTCATCGACCACGACCAGCCCCAGACGGGGGAGCGGCGCAAACACCGCGAGCCGCGTGCCGAGCACGATGTCGGCGCGACCGCTGTGGGCGAGAAGCCATCCGCGGACGCGCTCCAGTTCAGCCATGGCGCTCGTCTGCGTGACGATGCACGCGCCTGGGAATCGGTCGCGGAACGCGGCCTCGAGGGCGGGAGTGAGCGCTATCTCGGGTACGAGAATCAGGACTTGCTTGCTGCGGGCGAGGACCTCCGCAATCAGCTGGAGATAGATCTCGGTCTTGCCGCTGCCCGTGACGCCAAAGAGCAAGCTCACCCGAAATTTCTCCAGCCCGGAGCGCAGAACGCCAATAGCCTCCCCCTGCTCCGAAGTCAGTTCATGCGCGTGGACGAAACGGGGCTCGGACCGTTCCGGCTCTATGGAAGCGATCCAGCCCGTTTCAATGCCGCGCCTCAACAGATTTCGGCTTCCCCTCGCTCGCGCATCGACTTCGGATTCCGATGCGCGGCCCTGCGCCAACCGCTCCAGCAGCGCGCGCAGGCGCCGGTGCCGCAATGGAGTCCCCGCAAGCGCTTCCCTGCCGATCGGGGTAAGCACGTCGTGGTGGCAAAGCCGCAGCGACCACTTCGCCGGGCGGGCCGTGGTAGTAGCTACTGCAGAATTCCACCAGGGCGAGCCACTCGCGCGGAAGGGGCGCCACATCTCGCAGGATTTTCTCGGCCGAGCGCAGTCGGGAATCCGCTACCTTGGATTTCGCCACCACGTCCCAGATCACGCCGACCAGGCGCTTTTTCCCGAACGGAACGAGCACCCGATAGCCGATATCCGCGCGGGTCGCATCCTCCGAGCGGTAATCGAACAGGGTCGGCAGCGGCACATCGATAGCGACGCGCAGGATGGTCATCGGGACGGATTGGAGTACGTCGGCGTGCTACTCACAGATTTTGTGAATAACTGTGTGAGTAAGGCTCTCACGCTACTGTAACTCACACTTCTGCAAGGAAATTTTCTCGCTGCTCAAAATGCGGGCGCATTGAAATAGATTGATGAATCAGCGGATTGCAGAGCTCTCCGGGCAAGTCCTCGAAACTCCGCGCCAGACGGGCCTTTACGGGCAGCGTTGTGTATAAGTCATTTGGCGCGACCCAGGCGCAAGACTGCGTTTTTTCCGCCCGTCAGTGAAATTTCGGGCTCAATTCGCGCACCGCGGCGACCAGGGCGGCCACGTTTTCCGGAGGCGTGAACTGCGGAACGCCATGACCGAGATTGAATACGTGGCCGGCTCCCTTCCCGAAGGACTCGAGCGCCTTCTGAACCTCGCGACGGACGACTTCGGGCGAGGCCAGCAGCACCGCGGGATCGAGGTTGCCCTGGAGCGCGGCACCGGCACCGATCCTCCGCCGCGCATCTCCGAGGTCGACGCTCCAGTCCAGACCGACGCAGTCGCATCCGGTCGCGGCTATGCGCTCAAGCCAAGGCGCCCCGCCCTTGGTGAAGACGATGACTGGAACCCGCGCCGCGCCCGAGCCGCGCTTGAGCTGGGACAACACCCTCTGGATATATTCGAGCGAGAACTCCCGGAACGCCGCCGCTGAAAGGCTCCCGCCCCAGGTGTCGAAGATCATCACCACGTTCACGCCCGCCTCGATCTGCGCGTTCAAGAGGGTCGCGACAGCCCGGGTATTGGTCTCAAGAAGGCGATGGAGAAGGCCGGGATGCTGATGCAGCATGAGCTTCACCTTGTGCCAGTCGTCGCTCGCCTGCCCCTCCACCATGTAGCAGGCGAGCGTGTAAGGGCTGCCGGAGAACCCGATGAGAGGGACTTTGCCGGCCAGGGTACGCCGGACCTCGCTGATCGCGTCGGTGACGTAGCGCAAGCTCTTGCTGGGGTCGGGTGCGGCAAGATTGGCGATCGACGTTTCGTCGCGCAGCGGTCGTTCGAAGCGCGGCCCCTCCCCCTCTTCGAAGTAAAGTCCCAATCCCATCGCGTCGGGGATCGTGAGAATGTCCGAGAAGAGGATCGCTGCGTCCAGAGGAAAGCGCTCAAGCGGCTGCAGCGTGACTTCGGCCGCGAGCGAAGGCGTCTTGCACAGGGCTAGGAAGCTCCCCGCGCGGCGCCGCGTCTCGTTGTACTCGGGAAGGTAGCGCCCCGCCTGGCGCATCAGCCACACCGGCGTGTACGCCGTCGGCTGCCTGAACAGCGCCCGTATCAGCGTGTCGTTCTGCAGCGCAGGCATCGGCTCAGAGCTTCATCAAGCGGCGGGTGATGAATTCCCATTCGTCCGCGCTCACGGGGGTGATGGAAAGCCGGTTGCCGCGAGCGAGAGTGCGCATCTTGGCGAGCTCGCGGTGGCTGCGCAGCTCGGCGAGACCGACCAGCGGGGTCTTGCAGACGAAGCGCACATCGACGTTGAACCAGCGGGGCGACTCGCGCTTCGCCTCGGCGTCGAAGTACGGGCTTTTCCGATCGAACTGGCTTGCATCGGGATACGCCGCCGACGAAACCTCTGCGATACCCGCGATCCCGGGCTCGGGACAGCTCGAGTGATAGAAGAAGACCTTGTCGCCGATCTGCATCTGCTCGAGCATGAAGTTGCGCGCCTGGTAGTTGCGCACCCCGAACCAGGCCGTGGTCTTGCCGGGGGCCGCGGCGAGGTCGTCGATCCCGAACTCGTCGGGTTCAGATTTCATCAACCAGTATGGCATGATCGAAAAGATCCAATTCAAGGCTCACCAAACGAAAACGCAGGCAGCGCCTGCGTTTTCATTTGGTGCTTCTGCGTTTTCGTTTAATTTGATGCTTCTGCGTTTTCGCTTATTTGGAGTCCCCCGCCGGTGCCGCTAGAACCGATTCCTGAACCTCTCGGTTCAAGGTGGTCGCTTTCCGGTCACATCAGGTACATCCGACTAGGGACGCGCACAACAGTGACACTTGGTCTGCAACCAAATCCAGTCTGTTGGTTCAAGAATTTTCCGGGTCTTGGCGTACACCGCAGGGGACAATTCCTAAGACACGTCCGACCTATCTGACGCCATCGCAACTAAGGAGCGAGGGCCTGATCGAGCGTCGCCTCCATTGCGGCCATTCTACGCCTGAGACCCTCGATGTCAAAGCCGCTCGCGTTGTTTCTGGAGCTGAGCAGCTCGTGGGTGATGTTGAGCGCGGCCATGACGGCGATGCGCTCGGCGCTCGCCACCCGGCCTGTGCTCTTGATCTCGCTCATCTTCCGATCGAGATAGGCCACGGCCGAGAGAAGCGCGTTCCGCTCCTCTTCGGAGCACGCGACCTTATAGGTCCGGCCCATGATGGTGACATCAAGGGTCTTGGATTTCTGATTCATCCGGGACGTTATTCGGGGATCTGCTTGAGCAGGGTCTCGAGCCGGTTACGCGCCCCGTCGATTTTCTCCGCAAGCTGCTTCTTGTCACCCTGCAACGCGGCCAGCTGTTGGCGCAGCCCCCGGTTTTCGTCTCGCAGCCGCTGGCACAGTCGTGCCGCCTGGCGAATTTTTTCTTCGAGGGTGGCCAATTCCGTATCCATCGGCACACTATAGTTTGGAAAATCCTGTTAGGTCAAGGTGTAAGGATTCGTTTTCAATGTAGATTCCCGATAGCACCGCTAGGCGGAGTCCCGCGACTTGTGTTGTACAATCAACGCGCTCGTTCGAGGTGTCCCGGCGCGTGCCTCGCGCCGGGGTGAAACGGGAAAGAGGTGCGGCGCGCCGAGTTTCAGCCGCCCAAGCCTCTGCTGCCCCCGCAACGGTAAGTGCGTGCGGGCGTATCAATCCAGCCACTGTGGGCGCAAGCCCGCGGGAAGGTGATACGCACCGATCCCACAAGCCCGGAGACCGGCCTCGACCGAGGGTGGGAAATGCCGCGGGGCGCGGCGGGAAACCGGTGCGCCTCGTCGTCGCATTTCCTCTCGCAACGAGAGTTCGGCCTGCGGGGACGCATGCCGGGGAGGAAACCCTTGAAACGATCCATCATTGCCGCGCTCGTCGCGGGCGCGACGCCGCTCGCGCTTGCTCAAAGTCAGGAAGACACCGTAGTCGTCACCGCCACCCGATTTCCGCAGGTTCGCACCCAAACGCTGCAGCCGGTTAACGTAATCACGAGCGAAGACATCGCCAGAAGCGGCCAGCAGACTTTGGTCGAAGTCCTTCAGACGTTGGGCGGGGTCGAAACTGCGAGCAACGGCGGACCCGGGCAGCCGAGCAGCGTATTTATGCGCGGCGCCAACAGCGGTCACACGCTCGTTCTGATCGACGGCATGAGGATCGGCTCCGCGACGCTCGGCACGACGGCGTTCGAGAACATTCCGCTCAGCCAGATCGAGCG
>VBCT01000170.1:0-2901 GCA_005882235.1 Betaproteobacteria bacterium | reverse complement strand
CCGACGCGATCGGGGGCGTAATCCAGATCTTCACCAAGAGCGGCAAGTACGCGCCAGCGTCCAGCATTACCGCGGGTGTCGGAACGTACAACACGCGCAGCGTGGCCGGCGGCGTCAGCCGCACTATCGGCGATACGGATTTCAGCCTGAATCTCGGCCGCTTCGAGACCGGCGGTTTCGACGCGACGAAACCCGGCGCGTTTGGACACGACCCCGACAAGGACGGCCACCGAAACGAAAATTTTTCCGGAAGAATAGCCCATCGTCTGAGCACAAGGAATGAATTGGGCCTCACGATATTCCAGAGCGACGGCCGCACGCATTTCGACAACGACCCCACGATTGACGCCGTCAATCACCAAACGCTCTCCGCTTTTTCCCTCTATAGCTCCAACCAGATCACGGACAGCTGGCGAAGTCTCCTCCGAGCCGGACAAAGCCAGGACAGGAGCACCACCACCGGTGCCTTCCCCAGTTTCTTCGGAACGAGGCAGCCGCAGTTCACCTGGCAGAACGACATCAAGCTCGGTCCGGGCACCGCGATAGCGGGAGCGGAATACGTGGCGCAGCGCGTTACGAGCGATTCGGCGTTCGCGCAGAACCATCGCACAATCAAGTCGGCGTTCGCCGGATATGCGGGAACGTACGAAAAGCACGATTGGCAGGCGAATATCCGCGCAGACGACAACAGCCAGTTCGGAAACCACACGACGGGATTGCTCGGTTACGGGTATCGCCTGACCTCGGAGCTGCGGCTGCGCGCCGGCGCCGGATCCGCGTTCAAAGCGCCGACCTTCAATGATCTCTACGCGATCGATCCGAGCTTGTTCTTTATCCCCAATCCGGACCTGCGGCCCGAGCGCTCGCGCAGCAAGGAAGCCGGCATGAACTACCAGGTGGGGATGAACCGCTTTAGCGCCACGTATTTCGAGAATCACATCACCGATCTCATCGTTTTCGTCTTCGACCCCAACGCGGGCGTGGGAACCGTGCAGAATCTGAACCGCGCTAGGATCAAGGGCACGGAGCTGAGCTACCAGGGCTCCGTCGGCCGGCTGCAGGCGAGCGCGCAGCTCACACTGCAGGATCCGGTCGACGAGGAAACCGGAAAACTGCTGCCGCGGCGCGCTAGGGAGTTCGGCAGCGTGACGGTCGGGAGCGTCGCCGGTCGCTGGCGGTTCGGAGCCGAAGTGACGGCGAGCGGGGCGCGCTTCGATTCCGCGGACGAGGACCCGGCGAAGAGGACGCACGGCTACGCGCTGCTCAACCTCACCGCGTCCTATGCTCTGGCGCGCGACTGGTCGGTGCGGGCGCGCTGGAACAATGTCTTCGACCGGGACTACGAGCTAGCACAGAACTTCAACACGCCGGGCAGCAACGTGTTCGTGGTGCTGCAATATCAGCCGCGCTAGAAATTCGCCGATCAGCTGATTCGCAGGAACGCGTGGGAGATCCTGCCCGGGACGCCGCCTTTTGTCCGGGTGGGGTTCTCTGCTATCGTGCATGGCATGCCCTACGGACCGGCCGACGCCGTCGATCCCGGCACGCTCAAGCGGGCGCTGGTCATCAAGCTGCGCCATCACGGCGACGTGCTGCTCGCCTCGCCCATCTTCTCCGTGCTCAAGAACCGGGCGCCGCAGCTCGAGATCGACGCCCTCGTCTACGCCGACACGCACGACATGCTCTCACTGCATCCGGCGATCGCGCAGGTCCACGTGGTCGAGCGCGGCTGGAAGACTGCGGGCCCGCTCTCGCGCCTCGTCACCGAGTTCCGCCTGTTGCGGCAGCTGCGCGCACGGCGCTACGACCTCCTCATCCACTTGTCCGAGCATCCGCGCGGGGCTTGGCTCGCGCGCGCTCTCGGGCCGCGCGTCGCGGTCGCGCCCGACCATCCCAACAAGCCGCGCTTGTGGAGGCGCAGCTTCACGCACCGCTACGCGCTGCCGAAGAACGCGCGCCGCCATATGGTCGAGCTCAACCTCGACGCGCTGCGACGGATCGGCATCCAGCCGCGGGACGACGAGCGCGCGCTGGTGCTCGTGCCCGGGGCCGAGGCCGAGCGCAGCGTCGAGGCGACGCTCGGCGCGCACGGGCTCGCCGCCAAGGGCTACGTGCTCTTCCACCCGGGATCGCGCTGGCAGTTCAAGTGCTGGCCCGCAGACAAGGCTGCGGCTCTGCTCGACGACCTGGATCGCCGCGGCGACCGCGTGGTGATCAGCGGCGCGCCCGATGCGAGGGAGCGCGAGCTGGTCGCAGACATCCTAGCGCGCACTCGCCACGCCAGGCCGATCGATCTCTCCGGGAAGCTCAGCCTGAAGGAGCTGGCCGCGCTCGCAGGCCGGGCCAGGCTCTTCATCGGCGTGGATTCCGCTCCCATGCACGTCGCTGCCGCCATGCAAACGCCGGTGGTGGCGCTTTTCGGCCCGAGCGGCGAGTTCGAATGGGGACCATGGCGGGTGCCGCATCGCATCGTCGCCTCCGATGAGCACCCCTGCCGCCCCTGCGGGAACGACGGTTGCGGCGGCGGCAAGGTGAGCGAGTGCCTTACCCGGCTTCCCGTAGAGGCGGCAACGGCCGCCGTCGATTCGCTCCTCGCGCGATGATCCGGGTGGCCGCGTTCGCGCTCTTCGCCGCCGTGTCGGCGGCCGCGCACGCGCTGCAGGCGACCGATGACCGCGGCGTCACGATCTCGCTCGTGCGGCCGGCGTGGCGCATGGTCACTCTTGCACCGCACCTTGCGGAAATCGCCTTCGCCGCGGGCGCCGGTGCGAAGCTCGCCGGCGTCTCGAGCTTCAGCCGCCATCCTGCCGAGGCGCAGCGCCTGCCGGTCGTGGCGAGTTACGGCCGTGTCGATGTCGAACGCCTGATCGCCCTGCGGCCGGATCTCGTGCTCGCCTGGAA
>VBCT01000121.1 GCA_005882235.1 Betaproteobacteria bacterium | reverse complement strand
CGGCGACTAACGGTCAGTTTGCCGCGGGGGCCTGCCGCTGCAGGAGCGTGAGAAGATTCGCGAGCTTGTCGCGCATCTGGCGCCGGTCGACGATCATGTCGATTGCGCCCTTGTCCAGCAGGAACTCAGCGCGCTGAAAGCCTTCGGGGAGCTTCTCGCGCACGGTCTGCTCGATGACGCGCGGCCCGGCGAAACCGATGAGCGCACGCGGTTCGGCAATCACGACATCACCGATCATGGCAAAGCTTGCCGACACCCCGCCCATGGTCGGGTCGGTGAGAACCGTGATGAACGGGAGCTTGCGCGCCGTGAGTTGCGTCAAAGCGGCGGTGGTCTTCGCCATCTGCAGGAGCGAAAACAGCCCTTCCTGCATGCGCGCGCCGCCGGTCGCCGTGACGCACACGAGCGGCAGTTGCTGGTCGAGGCACGCGTGCACGCCGCGCACGAAGCGCTCCCCCACCGCCGACCCCATCGATCCGCCCATGAACTCGAACTCGAAAGCGGCGACGATGAGGGGCACGTTCTTTATTGCCCCTTGCATCACCACCAGGGCTTCGGTTTCGCCTGTGGCCTTCTCGGCCTCCTCGAGCCGTTCCGGATAACGCCTGTCGTCCTTGAATTTCAGGCCGTCGACCGACGCGACCTCGACGCCAATCTCGAAGCGCCCTTCCGGGTCGAGAAGGAGGTCGAGCCGTACCCGTGCCGAAATGCGGTTGTGATGGCCGCATTTGGGGCAGACATTGGCGTTCTTTTCCAAATCGGTTGCATACAGGACCGCCGCGCAAGAGGGGCACTTGCTCCACAGGCCTTCCGGGACGTTTTTCTTCGCGCCGGTTCCGGTGCGGTTGATCTTGGGTGGAAGCAGTTTTTGGAGCCAGCTCATGCGTCGATCGCCCTGCGAATTTCCTTGAGCAAGGTCGCGGCCTTCTCCACGCAAGCCTTGGGAGAGGCCTGTTCCATTTCCTGGATTATCCGGCTGCCGATCACGACGGCGTCGGCGATCTGGGCCACGGCACGCGCGGTCTGTCCATCGCGGATGCCGAATCCCACCCCTACCGGAAGTCTCGTCTTGCCGCGGATCGCCGGCAACCTCGCGGCGACATCGTCCAGGTCGAGGTGCTTCGCCCCGGTCACGCCGCGCAGCGACACATAGTAGATGTAACCGCTCGCAAGCCTTGCCACCTCCTCGATGCGCGTTGCGGTGGAGGTCGGCGCAAGCAAGAAAATCATGTCGATGCCGCGTGCGCGGAGCATCGTCGCGAACTCAGCGCTCTCCTCGGGGGGATAGTCGATCACCAGGACTCCGTCGACTCCCGCCCGGTGCGCGGCGTCGGCGAAGCGCTCCAATCCCATCGCTTCGATTGGATTGGCATACCCCATCAGAACGATCGGGGTCGACAAGTCACTGGCGCGGAATTCGGCAACGAACGCAAGTACGTTGTCAATCCCAATATGGTTTTTCAGCGCCCTTTCGCTCGAGCGCTGAATCACGGGCCCGTCGGCCATCGGATCGGAGAAAGGCACGCCCAGCTCGATGACGTCAGCTCCCGCCGCGACCAGCGCGCGCATGAGAGGCACTGTCACTTCGGCTCGTGGGTCTCCGGCCGTAACGTAGGGAATCAGGGCCTTGCGGCGCTCGCGCGCGAGCCGTTCGAAAGCAGACTGGATTCTCGACACCACGGCTTTCATAGCGCCGCAGCGCTACGGATCGGGCCTGTGACGGCGCCGACGTCCGGTTTGCACAAACGGGCCACGCGACGCTTCGCCAGCACGCAATATTTCGGATTGATCTCGAAGCCGACGAAGCTCCGACCGTGCTTGAGCGCCGCAACCGCCACGGTGCCGCTCCCCATGAACGGATCGAGCACGAGGCCTTCGGGGGGGCAGCTCGCCAACACCATGCGCTCGACGATCTCGAGCGGCTTCTGGGTCGGATGATTCTCGCGTTCCGGATCCTGGCGGTGAATCCGCGTCACGCTCCATACGTCCTTCGGGTTATAGCCCACCTCGAGCCATTTCTTGCCGACGAAAATCGAGCGCGTTCGCGCGCGCTTTGTCTCCGCGTCGTAGGGAATGCGCACACTGTCAATATCGAAAAAGTATTCCTTCGAGCACGCGAACAGGCCGATCGTGTCGTGGACGGAGGAGAATTTCCGCGTGCTGCCACCCATGCTCGGCACTTTTCGGTCCCAGACGATCTCGTTCACCATCGTCAAGCGCGTCTTCAGGTAACTGAAAACCTCCGGACTGTGCTGCCAGGTCAGAAAGACGTAGAGGCTGCCGCTGGGCTTGAGCTTCGGAATCACCGCATCGATCCAGCGCCGACTGAAGGCGAGATAGGCTTCTCCACTCAGGCAGTCCGAGTCGTTCCCGTAGTCCTTGCCGAGGCCGTACGGGGGGTCGGCGACGATGAGATCCACGCTCGCCTCGGGGACCCGGTCGATACAATCGAAGAGATCCCCGTTGAGAAGCGTTGCGCGCGCGTCGCTCAAAATTGGATTCCCGATTTTTCCGCGACGGTGTGCATATCCTTGTCCCCCCGTCCCGAGAGATTGACCAGCAGGATTCTGTCCCTTGACAGCGTGGGCGCGAGCTTCGCCGCCTGGGCGAGCGCATGCGCGGACTCGAGCGCCGGAATGATGCCCTCGCAGCGGCACAAGTCGTGGAACGCGGCGACTGCTTCTCCGTCGTCGATGGTGACATATTCCGCCCTACCGGTGTCCTTGAGCCAGGCGTGCTCGGGGCCCACACCCGGGTAATCCAGCCCTGCCGAGATCGAGTGCGTCTCGATGATCTGACCGTGTTCGTCCTGAAGCAGATACGTGCGATTTCCATGCAGCACCCCCGGCCTGCCCGCGCACAGCGACGCCGCATGCTTGCCGCTGGCTATTCCGAGTCCACCCGCCTCCACGCCGATGAGCTTGACCGCTTCGTACGGGATATAGGGGTAGAAGATGCCCATCGCGTTCGAGCCCCCGCCGACGCAGGCGATCACCGCGTCCGGTTGCCTGCCGCACAGCTCCGGCATCTGCGTCAGGCACTCGCGCCCGATGACCGACTGAAAGTCGCGCACCATCATCGGATACGGGTGCGGGCCAGCGACGGTGCCGATGATATAGAAGGTGTTGTCGACATGCGTGACCCAGTCGCGCATCGCCTCGTTCAGCGCATCCTTCAGCGTTTTCGATCCCGATTCGACCGGCACGACTGCCGCCCCGAGAAGCTTCATGCGATAGACGTTCTGCACCTGGCGCTTGATGTCCTCCGAGCCCATGTACACCACGCATTCCATGCCGTAACGCGCCGCCACCGTCGCGGCGGCCACGCCGTGCATCCCGGCGCCGGTCTCGGCGATGACGCGCGGTTTGCCCATGCGCCTCGCGACGAGCGCCTGGCCGACGGTGTTGTTGATCTTGTGAGCGCCGGTATGGTTGAGATCCTCGCGCTTGATGTAGATCTGGGCTCCGCCGAGCATCTGCGACCAACGTTTGGCGTGATAAACGGGACTCGGGCGACCGACGTAGTGCTTGAGCTCGTACGCGAATTCGGCGACGAATTCCGGATCCTTGCGGCAGGCTTCATACGCGCGTTTGAGTTCATCGAGCGCGTGCACCAGCGTCTCGGCGACGAACACGCCGCCATACCGGCCGAAATGCCCCCGCTCGTCCGGAAGCTCATGCATCTTCATGCTTTACCGCTCCGATAAAACCGGCGATTTTCACCGCGTCCTTGATTCCCTTTGACGCCTCGACGCTGCTCGAGACATCGACGGCGTAGGGCCTGGTGCGGCGTACGGCGCCGGCGACGTTGTCGGCAGTCAGGCCGCCCGAGAGGATGATCGGCCTCGCCATGCGCTCCGGCACGAGGCCCCAATCGAACGAGCCGCCCGTTCCACCCCAGAGATCCTCGTGGAACGCGTCGAGCATCCACGCGGCGGCAGCCCCGTAAGGCGAGAGGTATTTTAGCAAATCCAGCCCGGGCCGAATGCGCGCAGCTTTGATGTACGGCCGGGAGAAACTCGAGCAGAAGTCCGGGGATTCGTCGCCGTGGAACTGCAGGAGCGTTACGCCGCACTCGCCGATTACGCGCTCGACATCCTCGCGTTCGGGGTTGACGAACACCGCCACGGTCGCGACAAAGGGCGGGACGCTGGCCGCGATCTCCCGCGCCTGACCGAGGCTCACGCAGCGCGGGCTGGGGCGATAGAAGATCAACCCGATTGCGTCGGCGCCGTGCCCAGCGGCGGCGTGCGCATCTTCTACGCGCGTGATGCCGCAAATCTTGACCCGCGTTCTCATCGCCCGGATTCGAAGTCGAACGGCATCATAGGGGG
>VBCT01000120.1 GCA_005882235.1 Betaproteobacteria bacterium | reverse complement strand
GAAGCGCGTGAGGCCCGTCACCTTGGCGCGGCCGTCCACGCGACGGCGGGGCTTGCCGATCACGTCGAGACGTTTCGTCATCGCTTGGACTCCTGCATCGTTCTTGCCGCTTCCTCGATCGATTCGTAGATCTGCTGGTAACCCGTGCAGCGGCACAGGTTCCCCGAGATCGCTTCCTTGATGCGCTCGCGGCTCGGGTTGGGCTCGCGCTCGAGCAGCGCCTTCGCCGTCATCAGGATCCCGGGCGTGCAATACCCGCACTGCGCGCCGCCGAGGTCTGCAAAGGCCGCCTGCAGCGGATGCAGCTTGCCGCCGCTCGCCAGACCTTCGACGGTCTCGATGGCCCGCCCTTCGCAATCGAGGGCGAGCGCGAGGCAGGAGAGCACGGGCACGCCTTCGACCAGTACCGCGCAGGCGCCGCATTCGCCGAGCTCGCAGCCGTGCTTGGTGCCGGTCAGGTTCATGTCCTCGCGCAGCACTTCGAGCAGCGTCTTGTACGGGGCGAAGGAAACCTGCTGCTCCTCGCCGTTCACGCGCAGGGTGAGGTGGACGTTCATGGGGGCAGCCGTCTTCATTTTGTCGGGATGAGGCCTCGGACGAGGTAATCGGAGAGCGAGTCGGCGATCTCGTCGACCGATCGCGGACCCTCGGGCCGGTACCAGCGCGCGGTCCAGTTGACCGCGCCGAGCATCGCGCGCGTGACGAGCGCAGGATCGGCTTGCGCGAATTCGCCGCGCTCTATCCCCTCGGCGACAAGGCCGCGCACCGCGCGCTCGTAGGTATCCCGTTTCTCGACGACCCCCCTGCGCATCGCCTCGGGAAGAACTTCCACCTCGAGGTGCGCGGTCGCGCCCTCGAGCTCGTCGAGCATGCAGCGCACATGCGCGCTCATCACCGCACGCAAGCGCCCGGGGCAGGAACCAGAGGCGGTACGCGCCTCCTCCACCGAGGCGAGGAGTCGCTCGAGCGTGCGCTCCTGGCAGAAAAGCAGGATCTCGTCCTTGCCGCTGAAGTAGTAATACAGGTTGCCGGGCGAGAGATCGGCTTCCTCGGCGATCTCGCGCATTCCGGTCGCGGAGAGACCCAGGCGGCGGAATACGCGCGCGGCGGCGCGAAGGATGTCCAGGCGTCGCGCCTCGCTCTTGCGCTGCATGCGCTCCGACAAGGGGGCTTCGTTCGAACTACGATTCAAAACTTGAACCATTGTTCAAATTCTAGGCCGCCGAGGAACCGAAAGCAACTACCCGCGAAGCTTGAAGCGCTGGATCTTGCCGGTCGCCGTCTTGGGCAATTCGCTCACGAACTCGATCCAACGAGGGTACTTGTAAGGCGCGAGCCTGTCCTTGATGTGCTGCTGCATGGTCGCCTTGAGGGATTCGCTCGGCGACTGGCCCTGCTTGAGCACGACGAACGCCTTCGGCTTGATCAAGCGGTTGTCGTCCTCGTGGCCGACCACCGCCGCTTCGAGCACTGCCTCGTGGCTGACGAGGGCGGCCTCGACCTCCGCGGGCGAGACGTAGAAGCCGGAGACTCTCAGCATGTCGTCGGAGCGCCCCGCGTATACAAAGTAGCCGTCCTCGTCCTGCCTGAATTTGTCGCCGCTCCTGAACCAGGAACCGACGAAGGTCGAGCGGCTCTTCTCGCGGTTGTTCCAGTAATACGCCGCACTTGTCGGTCCGCTCACCTGGAGCTCGCCGATCTCGCCCCGGTCTACCGGAGCCCCCTGCTCGTCCACCAGGCGCAGCTCGTAACCCGGCACGGGCTTCCCGGTCGCTCCGTAGCGCACATCTCCCGGCCGTGCGCTGATGAACATGTGCAGCATCTCGGTCGAACCGATGCCCTCCAGGATGTCGACGCCCGTCCTCTCTTTCCAACGCCTGCCCATGTCCGCGGGCAAGGCCTCGCCCGCCGAGACGCAAAGGCGCAGCGCGAGGAACTCCTCCTGCGGAAACTCCTGGCTGGCGAGCATCGCACCGTAGAGCGTCGGGACGGCGTAGAAGATCGTGGGCTTGCTTTCGGCGAGGCGCTTGAATACCGCCGCCGGCGTCGCACGCTCGGCCATCAGCACGGCGGTCGCGCCGGTGGCGAGAGCGAAAGTCTGCGCGTTGCCCAGGCCGTATGCAAAGGCCAGCTTCGCCGCGGAAAAAAGCACGTCGTTCTCGGTGACGCCCAGGACGCCCTTGCCGTAGAGATCCGCGGTGACGGCCATGCTCGAATGCACATGCACCGCGGCCTTCGGCGCGCCGGTCGAGCCGGAGGAATACAGCCAGAAGCAGGGATCGTCGGAGGTCGTCGGCGCGGGCGAGAGCTCGGGGGAGCCTTTCGCGAGGACCTCCTCCAGCGTTCCGTGACCGGATGCGCACGCGCCCGAAACGATGACGTGTTTCAGGAACGGCAGATTGGGCAAGAGCGGCGCGAACTGAGGAAGCAACTGCTCCGAGACGACGAGCGCCTTGGCACGGCTGTCGGAGAGCATGTATTCGTAGTCTTTCGACGTGAGCAGCGTGTTCACCGCGACCGGGATGATCCCCGCCTTGATTGCGCCGAGGAAGGCGGTCGGGAAATCGATCGTGTCGGTGAGCGCGAGCAGCACGCGGTGCTCCATCGCCAGGCCCATGTCCCGAAGCCCCGATCCGAAGCGATTCACGCGCTCGGCGAGCTCGCCGAAGGTATATCGACCCGTGTCGTCAACGAACGCGACCTTGCCCGCGCGGCCGGCAGAGAGGTTGCGCTCGATCAAATCGTACGCGGCGTTGTAGTCGCGGGGGATGTGGATTTTCGGCGGGCTGACCGAGTGGTCGGCGGAGCTGAGTGACGGCACGATTGTCACTCCCTCTTCGATCAACTCAGGCCGTGAGTCGGGCATCTTTGCGACACAGCGAGATCCAGCCGGCCACCCACGCCACCGCGACTTCCTCGGGCATGGTGCCTGCGCTTGCGTCGTGCAGCATGACCTCGCCGATGCGCCTCGCTCCCAGCTCGGAGAGGATCGCGTCGAAGCGCTTGCCGCCGTTGCAGAAGGTTTCGGCGTAGGTCCGGTCACCGAGCGCGATCACGCCGTATTGCAGGTTGGAGAGGTCGGGACGCGCTGTCCGAAGCGACTCGTACAGGTTCTTCGCGTTGTCGGGAACGTCGCCCTGCCCGTAAGTGGACGAACAGATCAGGAACAGGCCGCCGCCCGAAAACACGCCTGCATCGAGGCCGTCCATCATCGCGGTCCGCACGCGTATTTCGCCATCGTCGAGCGTGAGCTCGAGCTCCTGCGCGACCAGCTGGGCGGTGCCGGTCATCGTCCCCACGAGGATGGTCAGTTCGAGCGCCATCGGCTTTTTTCTCGTTCCCGCTTGCGTTTCGATATCGAGTGCATCATACTGCATAGGACACGTATAGCAAGCACTATATTGCATCGGTGAGCGCAACTAGTATTCACATTAAGAAGAATTCACAACACTCTGTTCATGCGAACGAAAGAGATTCGCATAGCGAGCGTGACTACCTCGCCGTTCTCGGTGACCGGGTGCGAGAAGCCCGCGCAAGGCGAGGGATGTCACGCAAGCTGCTTGCCAGTGATTCGGGGGTGTCGGAGCGCTACCTCGCGCAGCTCGAAGGCGGACAGGGCAACGTTTCGATCCTGCTGCTGCGCCAAATCGCAACAGCTCTCAATCTTCCGCTCACCGAGCTGCTCGCCGAGGACTCGGGC
Source organism: Betaproteobacteria bacterium (assembly GCA_005882235.1). Taxonomy (GTDB): domain Bacteria; phylum Pseudomonadota; class Gammaproteobacteria; order Burkholderiales; family SG8-39; genus VBDM01. The sequence goes on along the minus strand of VBCT01000120.1, from coordinate 1,244 downwards.
GACGCCGTGGAGCTGACTCTCACGACGCAATTCCTGAAGCGTCTGCCGCGGCAGACGCTCGCCGCGGTGCGTTCACAGCTTGTCCGCGATTACGGCAGCGCGCGCGACGAACGCATGAAGCGGATCGCGCTCATCGGACTGCGCGGTGCGGGCAAGTCCACGCTCGGTGCGAAGCTCGCCAAGGCGCTGGGCGCGCCCTTTGTCGAGCTCGACCGCGAGATCGAGCGCGATGCGGGCACCAGTCTCTCGGAGATCTTTCTCCTTTACGGGCAGGCCGGCTACCGGCGCTACGAGCGGCGCTGCCTCGAGAGGGTGCTCGAAAAAAACGAGCGCGCCGTGATCGCCACGGGCGGCAGCGTCGTCTCGGAGCCTGGAACCTATGAGCTCCTCCTCTCGGCCTGCTTCACGGTATGGCTCAAGGCCGAGCCGGAAGAGCATATGGCGCGCGTGATCGCGCAGGGTGACACCCGTCCCATGGCCGGGAACGACCAGGCGATGGAGGATCTGCAGCGTATACTCGACGGGCGGGCCGTGCTCTATGGACAAGCCGACGTCACGGTGGACACGGCCGGCAAGACGCCGGAGCAGAGTTTCTCGGCGCTGCGCAAGGTCGTCGCCCCCTAGCACCAGGAGCCAATCCCATGAGTGCCGTGCCTGAAGCCAAACCCTCCCCTTCCCTTGTCACCTACGACACGCATCCGGACCGTTACCTGCACTGGCGGCTTTCCTTTGACGGGCCCGTGGCGACGCTCGCGATGGACGTGAACGAGGACAAGGGTCTCAAGCCGGGATACAAGCTCAAGCTCAACTCCTACGATCTCGGCGTGGACATCGAGCTTGCGGATGCGCTCAACCGCATCCGCTTCGAACATCCCGACGTGAAGTGCGTGGTGATCACCAGCGCGCGCGAGCGCATGTTCTGCTCGGGCGCCAACATCTACATGCTCGGGCAGTCCACGCACGCGTGGAAAGTGAATTTCTGCAAGTTCACCAACGAAACGCGCAACAGCATCGAGGACTCGAGCCGCCACGAGGGCATGAAATCCCTCGCCGCAGTCAACGGCACGGTCGCGGGCGGTGGCTACGAGCTCGCGCTCGCCTGCGATGAGATCCTGATGATCGACGACCGCTCCTCCACGGTGAGCCTGCCCGAGCTGCCGCTGCTGGGCGTCCTGCCCGGAACCGGCGGCCTCACGCGCGTCACCGACAAGCGGAAAGTCCGGCGCGACCTCGCCGACGTGTTC
>VBCT01000112.1 GCA_005882235.1 Betaproteobacteria bacterium | reverse complement strand
GGCCTTGGTAAATGCCTCGAACACGATGCGCGCCGGGCCGTTGATGGTCCGCGTGACAATCACCTCGCGGTCCGACTTCCGTTCCACCGTGGTGCGGTTCTTCACGGGGCCGGGCTTACTTTCGATTCTTGCGTTCATCGCTCTTCTCCTTGCGTGTGAGTTCCTGGACAACCTTGTCCAACTCGTCGAAGCGTTCGTCCCAGCGCTGGCGGTACCTCTCGAGCCACATCGTCTCTTCCTCCAATCGGCGCGGGCCCAGCTGGCACGTCCGCACGCGCCCGATCTTCTTCGTGGTGACGAGCCCCGCCTGCTCCAGAACGCCGACGTGCTTCTTCATGCCCGTGAGCGTCATGTGGAACTTCTCGGCAAGGTCCGTGATCGAAGCGTCGGCTCGGCCGAGCTGCTCCAGAACGCCACGCCGCGTGGCGTCCGAGAGCGCGGCGAACGAAGTATCAAGTCGGGTCGTCATATACTGAACCATATGGTTCAGTATATAACACAAGCGTTCGCGGCAAGCAAGGGGTGGCCGCGAAGGACGGTAGATTGTGGAATGAATCTTTCTTCAGCGCGCCGCAGCTTAAGCGCGATTCGTTAGCCAGCGCCACGCACCGGTCTCGGTTTCATGTGCCCATCCAATCAAGAGCAGCAGAACGCGCAACTTCAGGAGGCTCGACGCATCGGCCGCCGGGCGTTGACCCTATCCCGAAGCATGATGCGCTGTGACGCGCTAGTGGAGGCTGGAGGGCGCGAACTTCAGCTTCTCGATGAGTCCGGCGCGGACGACGCGAAGAACCGCGAAGGTGCCGCCTTCGCGTTGAAACGGATGCAGAACACAACCTTCACTCGTGCAGACGCCTACTTTACGTTCGCTCTCGCAACACTCTATGCCGTCGTTGAGAAGTGGATCGCGTGGGATTTCGCGGATCCAGCTGTCGATGCGCTTTTAGCCGATAAGGCGAAGCTTCGCCGATTGAAGAACTACCGAAATACCGTCTTCCACGCCGACTATTACGATCACGCGGACTTCGCAGCTATGGCCACGGACCTTGACCTAGTGTCATGGTCGGCACAGCTCGCGTCACCTATTCGCGCTTACCTGACACGCTGGCATGCTGACCCGGTCCGGCACGTCCACGAGCAAATGCAGCGCGCCCGCTCTGGGGGCGCTAGCTAATTGCGGTTTGTCGTGCTGCGACGGCTGTAGTCGTCCCTATCCCGAATCGGTCGAGGTAGCGCGGGGGTTGCTGTCAGCCTTCTTGGCTCGCCGGGCCGCCCGCTCTCGCTCGTAGACCAGTACCGTCCGGTAGGGTTGAGTCCAATCATCACCGTAGATGTCCGCAACACGCTGGATATGGTCGGCTCCAGCTTCCCGCTCGAGTTCCGCCAAGTACGCGAAGAACTCATCCGTGGTCTTGCCCGAGAAAATCCGCGTGCCAAACGGCTGTATCTTCGAGCGCAGCGGTTCATCCCTCAGAAGCCCAGCACACTCGTTGTCCACGTACATGGCAGCGCAGTAGGGCAAGTAGGTCGCGATGGCCGTGATGTCATTGAACATCCCAGGACTGGGCGGATCCTTCTGGCCGCTCCGCGCTTTACGGGCTAGCGAGGCCATTAAAAGCGCGCTGATATCGTTCGCGGGTGCATCGTAAGCCGCACCCGAGAAGAGAAAATCCAAGACAATGCGCAGCGCGTCCTGGGGAGGGTTACCCGCCTGTTCAGCAATTGCCATCAATGCGGGAATAACCCCCGCTTCGAGGCGTGGATTCCACACGTCTTCCATGTCGAGTGGGACCTCGCCGCGCTCAACACGTGCTAAAAGCGCGAGGCGCTCGCGGAATAGATCGCGGTAGTTGATCGCGTGGCCTTGGCGCTCGAACTCGTACCAATCCTTGAACGTCTTGTTGGCTTCCACTTTCCACCGCTCGAACCATTGCGTCATCGCGGCGTACCGGCGCTCGCGCACCTCACGGCGTGTAGCGAGATCGGGACCGGGGATGTTCAAATTCACGGAGATACGCAGCCGTTCTATCCACTCGTCCGGATCACCATGGAGGATATGACTGCGACTCACTGCATACGTGGGGGCCTGCCCCTTCAACACGGCACGAAACGCGGCGCCTAGCTGCAACTGATGCACAATCACGGGATTCACAAACTCCACACCGTTGCCCAGATGTTCGTAAAGCGCCTTCAACATGTCCGGATGGCTCGCTAGCGCGCCCTCTTTCTCGTGAATTGCGGACTGTGGGCAGACGATCAATTGGAGCTTGAACGCGCGCTCCAGCGCATCGAATAGTCGGCCCCAGCGCTCATCCTGCGGACCAGTGGTCGCAGCCCATACTGGGTCCAGCGTCTTCGCCATACCGCTGGACACCATTTGGTCCAGATAGACGAGCTTCTTCTTGATCGGCGGCAGCGGGTGCTGCTCGAGGTGTCCACAAGCGCGACATTTGCGACTGAACGAGCGATGCGAAATCGATGCAGTCCCCAATTCCTTTTGTCCGCACTTCGGGCAGAGTCGAAAGGGCGGGCCGATCAGCATCCGCGGATCAAACCAAGATGGGATTGTCATCGACAGTGGAGTATAGCGAGGACGTGGTGCGGGATGTACCAGGTGCGGGACGGTGCGCGCGGCCATGGTGATCCCGATGAATCCCAACAACGGGCTCGCGTTTGTGCCGTTGAAATAGGCGCATTTTCTTGGTTCCGTCGGAACGAAATTGATCTTCGGGTTCGCCGAGCGTACGTTAGGAGGACAGGAGGGCGCCGAGTTTGTGAATTGGATGCATGAGATGGACGCGCGCGACCGCGACGTTGCTACGCACGGCGATTTTGACCAGTTACGTGCGGACATCGCCGAATTGCGACAAGAGATGCAGGTGGGCTTCGCGAGGCTCGAGACCCGGTTCGAGCGCCGCTTCGGCGACTTGATCAAGTGGTCGTTCGTGTTCTGGGTGGGCGCGGTCGGCGCGATTGCGATGCTCGCGCGCGCGTTGCACTAGGGACTGCGTCTCACCAGCGACTCGAGAGCCTCGAGCGCTTCGCCGGCCGCGGACAGGCGCTCCACGTCCGACGTGAGCTCCCGGCAACGTGCCTCGGCGCGCGCGCGACCGGACAGCGCCTCCTGCAGCCGCCCGTCCAGGTCGGCCAGCTCCGCCTGAGCTTCCTGCAGCAGCGCCGCCTGGTCTTCGAGCCCGCGCAGCCCGGTAATCTCCTCGAGCACCTGATCGCGCTCGGCGGCGAGCGCTTCTGCCTCGGCCACCGCTTCCTCGGCGATCCGCCGCCGCTCCTCGGCCTGAGCCTCGAGCGCGACCCGGGCCCGGCGCTCCTTCTTCAGCTCGGCCTCGCTCCGGGATAGCGCGGCGCGAACTTCCTCCAGCTCCCCGGCTAGCCGGGTCCGTTCCTCGATGGCGGACTCGAGCCGGGCGCGCATGGCCTCGATCAGCTCCCGCACCGCGGCAGCGGTTTGCTGCGGCTCGGCTCCAGCGGCGGACCGGTGAGCGGTCATCGCCAGACGCTCCCGCAGCGACGCGGCCCCCGCCCCCGCCCGCTCCTGACCGCTCTTCCCGCGTACCGCGCGCGGGCTTGGGGGGCTTGGTTTCGGAGCTGCAGGCGGAGGAGGTGGTTCACTGTTGTCGGAGACGGCCGTGAGCTCGGTGAGCACGCGGGAGATCGTCCGCGGCTTGCGGGCTGGAACGTTGGCGTCGAAACCGGTGGTCACGCGCTCCTCTCCATCGCGCGCTCGAAGCGCGCGCTGATCATCTCGGTGATAAGGGCGTCGATGTCCCTGGCTCCCTTGGACGATGGGGCGTAGGCATTGATGGGCAGGCCGTCGCTCGAGGCCCTCGCGAACTGCGTGCACTGCCGCACGATCGTGTCCGACAGAAACTCGCGATAGTGCGACTCCAGCGCGGCTTTGGCCTCGCGTGCGATCCGGGTCGTGGGGTTGTACTGATTGATGACGATCCGGATCCGCTGCAGCCGGTGGTTCAGGTCGTCCTCGAGCTGGCTCAGCGTCTCGAACAGCAATTTGAGACCGTGAAACGACAGGAAATCCGGGAGCACCGGCACGAGCAGGTCGTCGGACGCCATCAGCGCGTTGAGGTTCAGCAGCCCAAAAGATGGCGGGGCGTCCATGACAATGAACTCGTAGCGGTCCGACAACCCGGCGAGGGCCCGCTGGAGCTTGTACTCGCGCCCGGCCATCGGCATGAGCGAGATGTCGATCGTCGTCATCCG
>VBCT01000111.1 GCA_005882235.1 Betaproteobacteria bacterium | reverse complement strand
AAGCCCGTGGGTTGCCACACTCTGCGGCATTCCTTCGCGACGCACCTCCTTCAGTCCGGCCAGGACATCCGCACGGTGCAAGAACTGCTTGGGCATTCAGATGTGTCGACGACCATGATCTACACCCACGTCATGAACAAGGGTGCGCGTGGGGTGAGGAGCCCGCTCGACCGCCTCGAGCAGCGGCGCGCGGAATACCGGCGCGTGCCCGCGCAGGCGGCGGCCTCAGTCTAGCGGCCTGGAGTATATTGGTCTCGTCCGTCATGCTCCCGGAAGACTTTCATCCTATCCTCCAGCGCTGGTGGGAAACGCATTTCCGCGACCCCGGCAGCGCTCGCGTGTTGCCGCCCACCGAGGCGCAACTCGAGGGCTGGCGCTCGATCCGGTCGGGCCGCCACACGCTGATCGCCGCTCCCACCGGCTCGGGCAAGACGCTCGCCGCCTTCCTCACTTCGATCGATCAGCTGCTGCGCGAGAGCCTCGAGGCAGGAGAATTGCCGGATGAGGTGCGCGTCGTCTACGTTTCACCCCTCAAGGCGCTCTCCGCCGACATCCACAAGAACCTCGCCGAGCCGCGCCGCGAGATGCGCCGCATCGCCGAGGAGATGGGCTCGCCGCCCGTGGGGATCACCGCCGCGGTGAGAAGCGGCGACACACCTCAGGGCGAACGCGCGGCGATGCTGCGCTCGCCGCCCCACATCCTCGTGACGACGCCCGAGTCGCTCTACCTGCTCCTCACGGCCGCGCGCTCGCGCGAGATGCTGAAGACGGCGCGCGTGGTCATCGTCGACGAGATCCACGCGGTGCTCGAGTCGCGGCGCGGGGCGCACCTCGCGCTGTCGCTCGAGCGCCTCGATCACGTCTGCGGCCGGCGCCTGCAGCGCGTGGGCCTGTCTGCGACGCAGAAGCCGATCGAAGAGGTCGCGCGCTTCCTGGTCGGCTCGGACAAATCGGACTGCACCATCGTGGATCGCGGCCACAAGCGCAAGATCGATCTCGAAATCGAGGTTCCCAGCTCGCCGCTCGAGGCGGTGATGTCCGGCGAAGTCTGGCAGGAGACCTACAAGCGCCTGGTCGAGCTGATCGAGTCGCACCGCACCACGCTCATTTTCGTGAACACGCGCCGGCTCTCCGAGCGCATGGCATTCCAGCTCTCCGAGCGCCTCGGCGCCGAGCCTGTCGCCGCGCACCACGGCAGCCTCGCCAAGGAGGTGCGGCTGGAAGCGGAAGCCAAGCTGCGCGAAGGCCGCCTCAAGGTGCTGGTCGCAACGGCCTCGCTCGAGCTCGGCATCGACATCGGCCACGTCGATCTCGTCTGCCAGATCTCCTCGCCGCACCGCATCGCGACGCTCTTGCAGCGCGTCGGGCGTTCGGGCCACACCGTGAGCGGCCTGCCCAAGGGCCGCGTGTTCCCGCTCACACGCGACGACCTGATCGAATGCGCGGCGATGGTGCGCGCGGTGAAGGACGGCGAGCTCGATCGCGTGCTCATCCCCGACAAGCCGCTCGACGTGCTCGCGCAGCAGATCACAGCCGAAGCGGCCGCAGAGGAATGGGACGAGGAGGCGCTGTTCGAGCTTCTCCGCCGCGCCTACCCGTACCGCGGCCTGGAAAAGGCCGAGTTTGACGAGGTCGTCGCCATGCTCGCGCACGGCTATGCCACCAAGCGCGGCCAGCGCGCGGCGCTCGTGCACTACGACGCCGTGCACCGGAAGCTTCGCGAGCGGCGCGGCTCGCGCATGATCGCGATCATGTCGGGCGGCGCGATCCCCGAAGTGTTCGATTACCGCGTACGGCTCGAACCCGAGGGCACGTTCATCGGCACGCTAAACGAGGACTTCGCGATCGAATCGCTGCCCGGCGACATTTTCCAGCTCGGCAACACCTCCTGGCGCATACTGCAGATCGGCAACGGTGTGGTGCGCGTCGCCGACGCCCAGGGGCAGCCGCCTTCGATGCCGTTCTGGCTGGGCGAGGCGCCTTCGCGCAGCGACGAGATGAGCGCGGCGGTGTCGCGGCTGCGCGCCGCCGCCGATGCCAGGCTTCCCCGGCCCGATCAGCCGCGCAAGCCCGACGAGCTCGATGCGGCGGTCGCATGGCTCGAGCAGGACTACGCGCTCCCGCGTTCCGCCGCCGAGCAGATCGCGGCCTATCTCGCCGAGGGCAAGCGGGCGCTCGGCGTCGTGCCTACGGCCGAGACCCTCGTTCTCGAGCGCTTCTTCGACGAAGCGGGCGGCATGCAGCTCGTGCTGCACGCGCCCTTGGGCAGCCGCATCAACAAGGCGTGGGGCCTGGCGCTCAGGAAAAAATTCTGCCAGAGCTTCAACTTCGAGCTCCAGGCAGCGGCGACCGAGGAGGCGCTGGTCCTCTCGCTGGGCCCGATGCATTCCTTCGCGCTCGAGGAAGTGTTCCGCTACCTGAACCCGAAAACGGTGCGCGAGACGCTGGTGCAGGCGGTGCTCGACTCGCCGATCTTCGAGACGCGCTGGCGCTGGACGACCACGCTCGCCCTGGCCGTCCCGCGCAACAGGAACGGCGCCAAGCTGCCCGCGCAGATCCAGCGCATGATCGCCGACGAGCTGCTCGCCGCGATCTTCCCGGACGCGGCGGCGTGCCTCGACAACATCCAGGGCGCGCGCGAGCTGCCCCGGCATCCGCTCGTCGACCAGGCGATTCGCGACTGTCTCGAGCAGGCGATGGACCTGCCGCGGCTCGTGCGGGCGCTCGAGCGCGTGTTCGCGGGCGAGATCAAGTGCGTCGCGAAGGATACGCCCGAGCCCTCGGTGTTCTGCAACGAGATCCTCAATTCCGCGGTGTACACGTTTCTGGACGACGCCCCGCTCGAGGAGCGGCGCACCCGCGCGGTGTACACGCGGCGCACGACCGAGCCGAGGAGCGCCGACGACCTGGGCGCGCTCGACCCCGCCGCCATCGAGCGCGTGCGCGAGGTAGCCTGGCCCGCGGCGAACAACGCGGACGAGCTGCACGATGCCTTGCTGCTTGCCGGGTTCGTTCGCGCGACAGAAGCCTCGCCCGGCTGGCGCGTGCTCTTCGATGAGCTGGTCGCGGCGGGGCGCACCTGCGACGCCGGCGGTTATTGGGTCTCGGTCGAGCGCTTCGACGAGCTGAATGCCGTCGTTCCGCAATCCACGATACCGGCGATCCCCGAGCGGCTGCGCAAGTCGTGGACGCGCGAGGACGCTGCGCGGGAGCTCGTTCGCGGGCGAACGGAGGTCCTCGGGCCGGTCACCGCGCGCGGGCTCGCGGATTCGCTAGGGCTTGCCGATACCGCGCTTATCGACGGGGCGTTGCTCGCGCTGGAAAACGAAGGCAAGCTGCTGCGCGGCAGATTCACACCGGCTACGCCGGGCGCGGCCGGCGCCACCCAACTCGAATGGTGCGACCGCAGGCTGCTCGCGCGCATTCACCGCTATACGCTCAACCGCCTGCGCGCCGAGATCGAACCAGTCAGCGCCGCCGATTTCATGCGTTTCCTCCTGTACTGGCAGCACGTTGCGAGCGAACAGCAGCTGAAGGGTCCCGAGGGACTTGCCGTGGTCGTCGAGCAGCTCAACGGCTATGAAGTTGCCGCCGGCGCCTGGGAGCGCGAAGTGCTCGCCGCCCGCGTCGCGGACTATGAGTCCGATTTCATCGACAGGCTTTGCCTCTCCGGACGCGTGGCCTGGGGCAGGCTTTCTCCCGCCGTCGGATCGGGCAAGGCTCCGCTGCGCAGCTCGCCGATCGCCCTGATGCTGCGCGAGCACACGGCGCCGTGGCGTGCGGCCGCCGAACCGGAGGCGGGCGGGCTGAGCTCTGAGGCGAGCGCCGTATACGGGGCGCTGCGCTCGCGAGGCGCATCGTTCTTCCACGAGATCGTCTCCGCCACTGGGCAGCTGCGCGCCCAGGCCGAGCGCTCGCTCGGCGAGCTGGCGGGCTCGGGTCTCGTAACGGCGGACAGCTTCGCGGGCTTGCGCGCGCTGCTTGCCCCCTCGGCGAAACACAAGCGGCGCTCGCGCCGCCGTCGCCCAGCCTACGAGGTGGACACCGCCGGACGCTGGGCGCTGCTCAAGCCCGATGCGGCGGGCGACGACGGCAGACGCGTCGAGGAGATCGCGCGCGTCCTGCTCAGGCGCTACGGCGTGGTTTTCCGCGCGCTGCTCGCGCGCGAGGCGCGCCTGCCGACCTGGCGGGAGCTCGCGACCGTGTACCGGCGCCTCGAAGCGCGCGGCGAGATCCGCGGCGGGCGCTTCGTCTCGGGCTTCGGGGGCGAGCAGTTCGCGCTCTCCGATGCGGTCGGGCGCTTGCGCGCGGTGAGGAAGCTCGACAAGAGCGGCGAGCTGGTCGCGCTCTCCGGCGCCGATCCGCTCAATCTCGTCGGCATCGTGACCCCGGAGGCGCGCGTCGGTGCGATCGCGCCGAACCGGGTGCTCTTTCGCGATGGCCTTGCGATCGCCGCGCTCGAAGGCGGCGAGCTGCGCCGCCTCGCCCCTTCCGAGTTCGATGACGATGCCCTGAAGACACTCTTCTGGCGCCGCTCGAGCGCGCTCGGCTTCACCCCGGGAAGGCTCTCCGAGGCCGGCCGCAGGAGCCTGCTCGAGCGCAAGGTGCGCGTGCCGTTGCCGGGCTGA
>VBCT01000150.1 GCA_005882235.1 Betaproteobacteria bacterium | reverse complement strand
GCGCGGCTACGACGAAACCATGACGGTCGGCTCGTTGGCCGGCGCCGGCACGCTCGGCTTGCTGATCCCGCCTTCGATCATCATGATCGTGTACGGCGTCGCCGCGGACGTATCGATCGCACGCCTGTTCGTCGCAGGAGTGCTTCCAGGAATCATGCTGATGCTTATGTTCTCGGGCTACATCGCCGCGTGGGCGCTATTCAATCCGGGAAAGACCCCTCCGCGCGACCAGTTCACGACGCTCGGCGAGAAGCTCCATGCGGCCCGCCACCTGATTCCGGCGGTGCTGCTCATCGGCGCCGTGATCGGCTCGATCTACACCGGCGTCGCCACGCCGACGGAAGCGGCGGTGATCGGCGTCATCGGGGCGCTCGTGCTCGCCGCGGCATCCGGATCGCTGAGCTGGAGGACCTTCGAGGCGAGCGTGATGGGTGCCACCAAGACCTCGTGCATGATCGCCTTCATCCTCGCCGGCGCGGCGTTTCTTACGGTGGCGATGGCATTCACCGGGGTGCCACGAATCATGGCGCAATGGATCGGCGAGCAAGGCTTCGCCGCCTGGCAACTGATCGCCGTGCTGACCGTGCTATATATCATTCTGGGCTGCTTCATCGACGGCATCTCGATGGTCGTGCTCACTTCTTCGGTCATACTGCCTTCGGTGAAGGCGGCCGGTATCGATTTGCTCTGGTTCGGCATCTTCGTAGTGCTGGTGGTCGAGATGGCGCAGATTACGCCGCCGGTGGGCTTCAACCTGTTCGTGCTGCAAGGCCTCACCGGCAAGGACATGTTCTACGTCGCGCGCGCCTCGCTGCCCTTCTTCATCCTGATGGTGCTGGCGGTCGCGATCATCTGGAAGTATCCCGAAATCGTCACCTATCTGCCGGGAAAGATGTTCAATCTGAGCTGATTCTCCGGCAGCTCGCCGCGAGGCCCGCGCGAGATCTCCTTCGAGAGCCAGCCACGCTATTATTGGGCGCCATGCCCGCGCTCCCGATCTACACGACGCCCGCGATCCGCAAGCTGGAAGAGCTGGCGGCACCCGCATTCGGCACGCTCATGGAACGCGCCGGCGCCGCCGCGGCCGAACTCGCCCGCGATCTCTGCGGCGATACGGCCAAGGCCATCCTCGTCGTCGCCGGCCCGGGCAACAACGGCGGCGACGCTTTCGAAGTCGCGGCGCATCTCAAGCGGTGGTTCTTCCGCGTGAGCGTGGTCTTCTCCGGCGAGCGCGACAAGCTGCCGAAGGACGCGCGCGTGGCGCTGGGAAAATGGGAAGCCGCGGGAGGAACGCTCCTTCGTGAAATTCCGGGACAATCGCGCTTCGATCTCGCCGTCGACGGCCTGTTCGGCACCGGCCTCGCGCGCCCGCTCGCCGGAGCTCACGGCGCGCTGGTCCAAAAGCTCAACGCGCTCGGCGTTCCGATCCTCGCTCTCGACGTTCCCAGTGGCGTCGACGCCGATACCGGTGCCGTCCTGGGCTGTGCGGTTCGCGCGAGCCACACCCTCACTTTCATCGCTCACAAGCCCGGACTGCTGACGCTCGACGGCCCGGATCACTGCGGCGAGCTGAAACTGGACACGCTCGGACTCGATCCGGTCGAGCTGCTCGAACCCGAGGGGATGCTCCTCGATGCGGACATTCTGGATCGCGCGATCGCGCCGCGGCGCAGAAACTTCCACAAAGGACAGGCGGGCAGCGTCGGCGTTCTGGGCGGCGCCGCGGGAATGGTCGGGGCGGCAGTGATCGCCGGCCGCGCCGCTCTCAAGTGCGGGGCCGGACGCGTCTATCTAGGACTTCTCACTCCGCGCCCCCCTTATATCGACGACGCGCAACCCGAGCTGATGCTGCGAAAGCCCGCTGCGCTCCTCGAGAAGGGATTGGTCGACGTCCTGGTCGCAGGCCCGGGCATGGGCAAGGCCGACTCGGCAAGGAAGCTGCTCCGCGCCGCGCTCGCTGCGCCGCTTCCGCTTGTTCTCGACGCCGACGCGCTCAACCTGATCGCGGGGAGCCGGGCGCTCGCCGCGTCGCTCGCAAAACGCAAGGTGGCCACTATCCTGACGCCTCATCCTGCCGAGGCGGGGCGGCTGCTGGGCGTAACGACCGATGGAGCGCAGGCGGACCGCATCGCCTCGGCGAGGGCGATCGCGCAACGCTATCGGAGCTGTGTCGTTCTGAAAGGCAACGGCAGCGTGATCGCCGCGCCGGACGGGAAATTCTGGATCAATCCTTCGGGCAATCCCGGGATGGCCTCGGCCGGAATGGGAGATGCCCTCGCCGGCATGATCGCGGCGCTCATCGCGCAAGGCGCCGAGCCGCTTCAGGCGCTCCTCGCCGGCGTCTACCTCCACGGCGCGGCCGCGGACGCTCTGGTCGCTTCCGGCTTCGGCCCGGCCGGCATCACCGCGAGCGAAGTGATCGACCGGGCGCGGGTCCTTCTCAACCGCCGCGGCTAGAAACGAAACCCCAGCTTTGCGCCGTAGCTAGTGGCCTTGCCCGTCCGGTCGCCCTCGAATGCGAGGTTCGACAATCCGAAATTCATATTGATGCCCACGTAAACCTTGCTCAGCGACAAGGATTCCTTCGACAGCGCGGGGATGCCATTGGGCGTGCTCGAGGCCCATACCTTGCCGATACCGCCATAAGGCGTAAACATCAGGAAGCCTTTCGAGATCGAAAGGTCGAGGCCCTTGGTATCGAAGTCGAGCTGATCCACGCCGGTGAGCTTGGTGTAGCTGCCGCGGACACCGATCGCCGGCATCGCCGCGCCGCCCGGGACGATCGCGTAACGCAGCTCGCCTCCGTAGAGCTTTATGTTGGTGCTCGGGACCGCGCCTACCATGACACCGACGTCGATGCCGAAAGGCAGTCCCTTGTGCACCCGCAGCGACGGCACGGCCGCGTTGGATATGTCCGCGCCGGCTTTCGCGAATACAGCGCTGTTCTGGAGCTTAGTGTCGGTCACCGCGATTCCCACATCGAAACCGGTAATGCCGAGTGGCGCGGTGGGCGTCAACGGCTTGTACGACAGCGCCGCGCCCAAGTCCTCGGAAAGCGCATGGAATTCGCTTTGATTGAGAGGCTGGATATTGATGTCTTTCGCAGCGACAGGCAGCGACACGGCAAAAAGGGTTATGACAAGGCCGCGTTTGAGATTCATCATCATCTCCTGAGGGAGAGGTAAGGTGCGAGCAATCTAGCACATCGACGTAGTGCCCGCTCGACGCCTGCCACTGCCGCAGGAAATAGTTCCGCCGCCGGAGAGATCAGGCGGCCTTGCGCTTGGTGTTGGGCTCGGGGTACGGATACAGTATGTTGAGCGCCGCGCTGTGGCCCGCGGTTTGCACGATGCGCACGTGCTCGCGCTTCAGGTCGCGGGCATGGCGACAGCCGCAGGAGTGCGCGATCATGTCGATTTCCTTGTTCATGCCCGTCGCGTAGTTGGCGACGCGGAGGTGTTTCTCCTCGACCACCAGTCCGCGCTGCAGGCGCGGGTTATGCGTCGTCACGCCCGTGGGACAGGTGTTCTGGTGGCAGCGCAGCGCCTGGATGCAGCCGAGCGAGAACATGAAGCCGCGCGCGGTGTTGACGAAATCGGCGCCGACGCACAGCGCCCACGCGGCTTTCGCAGAAGTGACGAGCCTGCCCGCGGCGATGACGCGGATGCGGCCGCGCAACCCCGACTCGATCAGCGAGTCGATGACGCGCGGCAGGGCCTCGGCGATCGGAAGGGCCATGTGGTCCATCAGCGCCTGGGGCGCCGCGCCCGAGCCGCCTTCACCGCCGTCGATGGCGAGAAAATCCGGCGCGTACTCGAGGCCGCGCCGCTGGACCGCGTCGCAGAGCTCGTTCATGAACTGCCAGCCGCCGATCGCCGTCTTCACGCCCACGGGCTTGCCGGTGAGGTCGCGGACAAGAGCGACCTTGTCGAGCAGCTGATCGACATCGGCGACATCGCGGTGACGGTTGGGGCTGATCGAATCCTGCAAGGGCGGTATGCCGCGGATTTTTGCGATCTGCTCGGTCACTTTCGCCGCAGGCAGCACGCCCCCCTTGCCGGGCTTCGCGCCCTGCGAGAGCTTGATCTCGAACGCCTTCACCTGCGGAAACGCCGCGACCTCCTTCGCCCGCTCCCGCGAAAAGCTTCCGTCTGCGGCGCGCACGCCGTAGTTGGCGGTGCCGATCTGCATGATGACGTCGCAGCCGCCTTCCAGGTGGAATGACGAAAGCCCTCCCTCGCCCGTGTCCATCCAGCAGCCGGCGAGCGCCGCGCCTCGCGACAGGGCGCGCACTGCGGGCTCCGAGATCGCCCCGAAGCTCATGCCGCTGATGTTGACCACCGATCTCCCGAGGAAGGGCTGCCTGCAGAAATCCTCGCCGATCGCGAGCGGCGGCGTGGGCAGGCGGTCCTCCTCCAGCACCGGATAAGGATGGTTGACGAACAGGATCGAGCCGGGCTCGTTGGTGTTGTTGGTCGAGCCGAAGCCGATCAGCCCGCCTTCGGCCTTCGCCAGGCGGTAGACCCAGCCGCGAGTGGCGCGGTTGAAGGGCAGCTCTTCGCGGTCGTTCATGAAGAAGTACTGCCTGAAGTACTCGCCCTGCTTCTCGAGGAAATAGCGCAGGTGCCCGATGACCGGATAGTTGCGAAGAACCGTGTGTTTCTTTTGCGTGATGTCCTGAATGAAGACGATCACGAGGAACGCAAGCAAGCCGAACCCGATCAGAGTCCCGAGGCCATACGAAATGACGCCCAGCATGCCGGCTCTCCGTCCTCCCCGGTCGAATTCCGCGCGGATAGCGTTGCGCAGTCTGCGTCAAATGATAGGCGAAAACGCCCGGCGCCGGGGAACTTCAGGGCAGGATGCGGAGGATCACCGATTCGGGATCGTCGGCCGAGCCATTTTGAATCTCGACCTCGGTGGCCGGGCGCACGCCGACGACGGTGCAGGACAACTTGAGCGCCATCCCCGCAAGCGCATGATTGGCGTCGAGCACGACCTTGTCCTCGGCCATGTCGGTGACCGTGAAGATCCGGTTCGCGTCGTCGCCGCCCGCAGCACCCTCGAAGCGCATCCCGACCTCGAGGACCTCGGGAAAGCGGCTGCGCGGCTCGACCCTGAGAAGGTTTTCGTCGTAGTCGCCGAAAGCATCCTCGGGCTCGAGACGCACTTCGACGCGGTCCTTGACCTGCTTTCCTTCGAGGGCAGCCTCCGCCGCGGCAAAGATGTTCCCGTAGCCGCCGTGCAGGTACTGCAGAGGCTCCCCGGAACGCTGGATCAGTTTGCCCCAGATGTCTGACAGCTCGACGTCGAGCAAGACGACCGTGTTTTTTGCGATGATCAAGTGCTCGGGTCGGCGCGAGGCCCGACGCCGTTCAACGCAGCGATCTGACGAGGTCCAGCACCTGGGCGGCATGCCCGCGGGGATTGACGCCGTAGAACGCGTGCCTGACCGTGCCCTGCTTGTCGATGACGAAAGTGGAGCGCGTGATGCAGGATTTCCTGGATCCGTTGGCTTCCTTCTCGTGCACCACGCCGTATTTCCTGCACACCTCGCTCTCGGTGTCCGCGAGCAGCCGGATCGAAACGCCGTGCTGGTCCCGGAAACCGGCGTGGCAAAGGCAATCGTCCGGACTCACTCCGAGCACCACGCAGTCGTGGCGCGAAAACTCGTCTTCGTGGTCGGAGAAATCGGTGGCTTCCAGCGTGCAGTTGGGCGTGCCGTCCTTGGGATAGAAATAGAGTACGACGTGCTTCTTGCCCCGGAACTGGCCGAGGTCCACGGTTTCCATGTCCGCGTCGGGAAGCGAGAAAAGCGGCGCCGGCTGACCTGGTTGCAGTACACCAGGCGGGCAATCGGTCGTCCTGAGCGACGCTTGGTCTGCGCTTTCCAAGTTTTCCTCGCAGGTTTCAAGGCATCAACAGACTATAATCGCGGCGATGAGAATGCAACTGCTGGGTGGGTTGAGCGGCGAGAAATTTTTGTCTAAATTCTGGCAAAAGAAACCGCTGCTGGTCCGCAAGGCGATTACCGGCTTTAAGGGCGTGGTGCAAGCGCCTGAATTGCTTGCCCTGTCGTTGCGGCACGACATCGAATCCAGACTCGTGTGCCGCCGCCGCGGCGCCTGGCACGTGCAGATGGGGCCTTTCTCGCGCACTCAGCTCGCGCGCCTGCCGAAGTCCGGGTGGACCCTCTTGGTGCAGGGACTGAATCTCGAGCTGCCCGAGGCGGACGCGTTGCTGCGGCGCTTTCGCTTCCTGCCTTACGCGCGGCTGGACGACGTCATGGTGAGCTACGCCGCCGCAGGCGGCGGGGTCGGGCCGCACTTCGATTCCTACGACGTGTTCCTTCTGCAAGGCCCGGGGCGGCGCCGGTGGAGCGTCGGCAAGCAGCGCGACCCGGAACTCGACGCGAAGGCGCCGCTCAGGATCCTCACCAACTTCCGCCCCCAAGAAGAATGGCTCCTCGAACCGGGAGACATGCTCTACCTGCCGCCGGGCTGGGCTCACGACGGCGTCGCGCTGGAGCCCTCCTTCACCTACTCGATCGGCTTTCGGGCGCCGTCCCATCAGGAAGTCGCCCGGGAATTTCTGGCTTTCCTCCAGGATCACGTCACGTTCGACGGCACCTACGCGGATCGTGGAGCGAAGCCCCAGCGCCGCCCGGCGGAGGTTCCGAAAAAGATGGTGCAACAGGCCGCCGTCGTTGCCCGGAGAATTCGCTGGCGCGTTCGAGACGTCGCGCGTTTTCTGGGCGAGTACCTGTCGGCACCCAAGCCGCAAACCGTGTTTTCGCGGCCGCGCACTCCGCGCTCGCCCGCGAGGTTCGCCGCGCTGTGCCGCGCCCGGGGCATGCGCCTGGACCTGCGCACCAGGATGCTGTTCCGGGAGCGGGAGTTCTTCGTCAACGGAGAGCAGGTCGAGCCGCCGGGACGCCTGCGGAGATTCCTCGCGCGCCTCGCCGACGAGCGCGTCCTGCCCCCGGGCGAGCACCTCCCGCAGCCCCTCCTCGGGCTGCTGCACGATTGGTACCTCGCCGGCTGGCTTCGCATCGGAGAGCGCCATGAGTGAACCCTCAGCCGAGGCGGTTCCCGAGCGGACTCTGCTCCAGACAAGGAGCGGCTATCTGGAGGGCTTCAACAGGCTTCTAGTCCTCGCGCGCCGGGAGCTGCGCATCTTCGATCCGGATCTCGCCGAGCTGGAAATGAACTCGACGAGTCGCATCGAGACGCTGACGCGCTTCCTTCGGGAGAGCCGTACGCACCGCATCTACGTCGCGCTTCACGACATCGAGCACGTCACCAAACGCTGCCCGCGATTGATCGCCCTGATGAGTAGCTATACCTCCGCGCTCCTCATCTTCCAGACCCACGGGGAGGCGACCAAGGTGCAGGATTGCTTCGTGCTCGCCGACGGCGACCATCTGGTGCGCCGGCCGGTGAGGACGCAGGCGCGCGGAGTGCTCGTGACCAATGATCCGAAGGAGTGCCAGCCGATGCGCGAGCGATTCGAGGAAATCTGGGAGGCGTCGCTCCCCACGGTGTCGGTGAATACGACCGGGTTGTAGAACCGGGGACAGACCCCGTTTCTTTGAATTGCGGTTCACGTTTCGTCGTCTCGACGAAAAAACGTGGTCTGTCCCCGGTTTTCCTACAGATCGCGCCAAGAGAAGCCTTCGTCCTGTGTTGCCACCGATATCCATCCGGGCTCGCAGCGCAACGCCTGTGCCAGCGCGGCTCGCGCCAGTTCCGGGGTATTGTTCGCTTGCGAGAGATGCGCTGCGATCACATGCTTGAGCCGGCTGTGGTCGAGCGCCGCGAGTATCTCCCCCGAAGTTCGATTATCCAGATGCCCGAGGCGGCTTGCGATGCGCGTCTTCAGCGCAGCCGGATAGGACCCGCTCGCAAGCATATGGAAATCGTAGTTGCATTCGAGCACCAAGGCGTCGCAACCTGACAAATTCGATTCGATATGCGCGGTCGAGCAACCGGTGTCGGTCAGGACGCCCAGCCGGCTCGCACCGTCAGAGAGCACGTACTGGACCGGCTCGCGCGCATCGTGCGGCACCGTGAAGGGCTGCACCAGCACGTCGCCGATCGAGAAACCAGCGTGCGAATCGATCAGATTGAACGGCCACTCCCCGGCGTCGGCGCCCGTTTCGCGCAGAGCGGCGAGCGTACCATGCGTCAGCCACACCGGGATGCCGAAGCGGCTCGCCAGCGGAAACACGCCTCCGCCGTGGTCGGCGTGCTCGTGCGTGACGACTATTCCGGAGAGATCGGAAGGCTCGAGGCCGGCGCGAGCCAGACGCGACACGGCTTCGCGCAGAGAAAACCCGCAGTCGAGCATGAGGCGCGTCCTGGCGACCTCGACGACCAGCGCGTTGCCCTCGCTGCCGCTACCGAGCGAAGCGAAGCGCACGTTTGGTTCCTAAAGGCTTTCGCTTCGTCGGATCCGTTTCAATCCGCGCAAGGCTATTTCAGCTGCTGCTGCAGAAGGGAAAGAATCTTGCGCGCCGTATCGGAGGAAGCCGGGCTGCCTTCCTTGTTGAGAACCTGCACCTCGCTCGAGTCGTTGCGATCCTTCACGAACACGCGATACTGCTCGGCCTTCGGATCGGGCGCGGAGCGCCAGAACATGAGCTTCGCAAGAAAACTGTCGTTCTTCTTGTCGATCGCGTCGGCCTCCGGATCGACGTAGCGCACGAAGTAGAAACCTCTGGAACGGTCGCGGTCCTCGACGGTGAAGCCGACGCGATCGAGCACCAGTCCAACGCGCCTCCAGGCCCGGTCGAACGGCTCTGCGAGCTCGAGTCTGCCGACCCCGTTCTCAGCCGCTACGATCTTCGCCTGTCCGTCGTCCTTGTTCACCGCAATCTGCGCTCGCGCGCGTGCGTCGTCGGCCCCGAAGCGGACCATCAGCCGGCGCAGAAACTCGGCCTCCATGCTCGGGTCCGGGGGCCGGGCTTGCCACACCGTGCTGTCGCGGTACTGGTTCACATAGACCTCGGCCACGCCCCGGTGGGTGATGTAGATCTCGGTGGTGTTGGGCTGTGCGCCGCGCTCCAGGCGAGTGCGGAATTTGTCGCGCTCGCCGGTGGAGTAGGCTCCATCGAGAACGCCGCCGATCAGGTTTCGGATCGCATCCTGTTTGATCTTCGCGCGGTTCTCCGCCCAGTCGGTCTCCATGACCCCGGCTTCGGGGACCTCGGTCTTGATCACGAAACCGAGCCCCTGCCAGAAATCCTTGACGACGGGCCAGACCTTCTCGGGCGGTTCCGGCACGACCAGCCAGCGCTCGCTGCCGGATCGATCGATCCGCACTTTGTCGATTTCAGGCAGGATCGCGGTCGCTCCGGGCCGCGAGACGCCGCTGCGCTCGGCGTTGTAGGCCGAAAGAGTCGTCGCCCCGGTCGGAGAGCCTTCCGGGATCTGATAGCGCTCGTCACGAGCGGGCGTCGTCAGGTCCGGCGGAACATCGAGCGGCGGGAGCTTTTTCTCCGACTTGTAATCGACCTTCGCGGAATCGAACAGCGTACCGCAGCCGGCAAGCGCGAGCCCCAACGCTGCTGCGACGGCGGCGGAGCCGTACCGAGTCATCCCGCCTTTCCCTCGACGACGCGCAGGCCGCTCGCGGGCGTGACGTCGGCTTGGCGCATGGCCTCCCTGACGACTTCGTGGAATTGCTGCGAGAGCGGCGTGAGCGGCAGACGAATGCCCATGCCGATCAGTCCCATCTGGGCTACGGCCCATTTCACCGGGATCGGGTTCGCCTCGACGAAGAGCTTGGTGTGAAGTCCGAGCAGCTTGAAATTCAATTCGCGCGCCTTCTTCAGGTCACCGGCGAGCGCTGCCGAGCACATTTCGTGCATCAGCCGCGGGGCGACGTTGGCGGTGACGGAGACTACGCCCTTGGCGCCGAGAAGCATCAGCGCAAGGCAGGTCGCGTCGTCGCCGCTGTAGACCGCGAAGTCCTTCGGCGCCCGCCGCAGCAGATCCGACCCGCGCTCGATGCTGGCGGTGGCGTCCTTGATGCCGATGATGTTCGGGATCTGCGCGAGCCGCAGCGTGGTTTCGCCGGCGAGATCGGCGACGGTGCGGCCGGGAACGTTGTACACGATCTGCGGAATGTCCACCTTTTCCGCGATGGAGCGGAAGTGCCGGTAGAGGCCCTCCTGCGTGGGCTTGTTGTAGTACGGCACGACCAAAAGGCAGGCATCGGCGCCCGCGTTTTTCGCCGACTGCGTCAGCTCGATCGCCTCGGCCGTGGAATTGCCGCCGGTGCCGCCCACGATAGGGATGCGGCCGCGCGCGTGGGCTACGGCCAGCCGGATCAGTTCCTTGTGTTCGTCGAAATCGACGGTGGGCGATTCCCCCGTGGTGCCGACGACGACGATGGCATCGGAGCCCTGTTCGATGTGGAAATCGATGAGCGACTTGAAGCGCTCGAAATCGAGGCGCCCGTCGTCCTGCATCGGTGTAACGACCGCAACCAGGGACCCGGAGAGCATAGGGCTTCGCCTTTCGTTTGAACGCCTCATTCTAGCGCAATCGCCTAGCCGCCGGATGACGCAGGGACCGCAGCCAGCGGTGCCGAACTCTTGTCCGCTCGCACGGCGCAGACACGCTGGATCACCGCCTGCTTCGGCTCGGAGACCAGTCCCTGTTCGAACGCAACTACGGCCAAGGGTTCCAGGCTGTGGAGCAGCTCGTCGGGTCGCAGCAGGAACGCCGGGTTGCTCGGTCGGCCATAGCGCTCGTTGCCCAAGGCGAAGGTTTCGCAGATCAGCACGCCCCCCGAGCGCAATGCGCCGACGAGATCCGGAAAAAGCGGTCGGTGGAGGTAGTTGGTCACGACCACGCCGTCGAATCCTCCGGGCGCGAAGGGCCAGGGCCCCGCCTCGATGTCCGCGACGTGAACCTCGACCCCGCCGACTCCCCTGAGCGCAACGAGCGCGGCTTCGTCGCGATCGACGCCGACGACGGCAAAACCCAGCGAGCTCAGATAGCGCGTGTGCCGGCCTTGGCCGCAGGCGACGTCGAGAACGCGCCCGCCGGGCCGGATCAGCGCGGCCCAGCGACATACCCACGGCGAGGGCGAGTCGATTTCGTGGGCGGGCAGCATGGGGTGGCATTATCTCTCGCGCGGCGGGCACTGGCGCGATCGCGGCCCCTTATGAAACACTGCTGCGACATCCCTCGAGGAGCAAGTGATGGCCCAACAAACCCAGTCGGTCAGTTTTCCCGGCGCCTCCGGCGCGACGCTCGCCGCGCGGCTCGATGCCCCGGCAGAGCGCCCGCGCGCCTACGCCTTGTTCGCCCACTGCTTTACCTGCTCGAAGGACACCAAGGCGGCGACTTACATCAGCACCGCGCTCGCCGAGCGCGGCATCGCCGTGCTGCGCTTTGACTTCACCGGCCTGGGTGGGAGCGAAGGCGATTTCGCCAACACCAATTTTTCTTCGAACATCGGCGATCTCGTCGCCGCGGCTGCTCACCTGCGCAAGAACTACCGCGCGCCGGCGATCCTCATCGGCCACAGCCTCGGCGGGACCGCGATGCTGGCCGCCGCGCAGAAGATTCCCGAAACCCTTGCGGTCGCAACCATCGGCTCACCGTATGATCCGGATCACGTCCTCGGCCTGCTGAAGGATTCACTCGGCGCGATCCAAGCCGAGGGCGAAGCCCTGGTCGAAATCGCCGGCCGCGAGTTCCGCATCAAGAAGCAGTTTCTGGACGACATCCAGGGACGGAAGCTCGACGACACCGTGGCGCGGCTGGGAAGAGCGCTTATGGTGATGCACTCGCCGCGCGATACCATCGTCGACATCGACAACGCCGCGAAAATATTCTTGGCTGCGAAGCACCCCAAGAGTTTCGTCTCGCTCGACCCCGCGGACCACCTCCTGTCGCGCCGCGAAGATGCGTTTTACGCCGGCCAACTGCTTGCCGCGTGGGCCGAGCGTTACCTGGACGTGAAGCCCAGCGAGATTCCTGCGCCGCCGCCCGGAAAGGTCTTCGTGCGCGAGACGCGTGAAGGCAAGTTCACCAACCAGGTGTTCGTCGGCCGGCACGTGATCCGCGCGGACGAACCGGTAGCGGCGGGAGGCCTGGACACCGGCTTGTCGCCCTACGATCTGCTGTGCGCCGCGCTCGGCGCCTGCACCGCGATCACCCTGCGGCTTTACGCCGATCTGAAGGGCATTCCGCTTGAGCGGGTCAGCGTCGAGCTGAAGCACGAAAAGATCCACGCCACCGATTGCGCCGAGTGCGAAACCAAGGAGGGGAAGATCGATCGCATCGAGCGCCTCATCGGTCTCGAGGGCGCGCTCGATTCGGCGCAACGGCAGAAGCTGCTGGAGATCGCCAACAAATGCCCCGTGCACCGCACCCTGCATTCGGAGGTCGTGATTCCGACCCGGCTCTCCGGCTAGAACGAAGACCCGGGCTGCTTCAGGAATTCGGCTTCCTCGGCGGTGGATTGGCGGCCGAGAATGGCGTTGCGGTGAGGAAAGCGGCCGAAGCGCGCGATGATCTCATAGTGCCGTTTCGCGGAGCGCATGTCTTCCGGGTCGAGCTCACGGAACAGGGAAAGAGAGCGGCGCTGGGCGGCGAGATCCTCGGCATGCGCGAAAGGCAGATAGATAAACAAGCGCTCGACCGGTGAAAGCAGGAGGTCAAACCCTTGCGCGATCGTTTCCCTCGCCGCGGCGAGCGCAGCAGAATCGCTCGCGAAAGCCCGCGCCGTACCGCGGAACATGTTGCGCGGAAACTGGTCGAGCGTCACGACAAGGG
>VBCT01000110.1 GCA_005882235.1 Betaproteobacteria bacterium | reverse complement strand
CGACGGCCGGATCATGACCGTTCCGGCCGATCCCTCGCTAACTCGCGACGCGAAGCCCGGAAAGTAGGCGCAATCGCGGATCTTGCTTGCCTGATTCATCACCGCGCGGCTCCGCCGCGTCGGTGGCCGGCGTAGTGTCCAAAAGGAGAAATCATCATGGCTAGTGTCAAGATACATCCAGCGGTCGACGGCGGGCTGAAACCCGCGGCGAAGAACTTTGCCGGCGGGACGCTGTATTGCAACTGTTCGCAGAACAGGGTCGAGATATCGATCAAGGGGCAGTGCGCGCACAATCACGTGTGCGGCTGCACCAAGTGCTGGAAACCCAAAGGGGCGCTGTTCTCGCAGGTCGCCGTCGTGGGACGCGACAACTTGAGCATCAAGGCGAACGGCAACAAGCTCGCGGTCGTCGATTCCAAGGCGACCATCCAGCGCCATGCCTGCAAGGAGTGCGGCGTGCACATGTACGGCCGGATCGAGAACAAGGGCCATCCGCTGTACGGATTCGATTTCATTCACACCGAGCGCTCGAACGAGCCGGGGTGGGCGCCGCCTGAATTCGCAGCCTTTGTTTCGTCGATCATCGAGTCGGGCGCGAGCCCCGACAACATGGGCGCGGTCAGGGCAAGGTTGAAAGAATTGAAGCTCGAGCCCTACGATTGCCTGTCCCCGCCGCTGATGGACTTCATCGCGACCCAGCTTGCCAAGGCCTCCGGCGCCCTGCGCGCGTGAGCGGCCCGCTTTTGGGCGACCGTCGCGCGAGCATCCATGGTTCTCTCCCTTGAGGAACACGAATCGGACTACTGTATGCTTGCGCGCAAACGCACGAGACCCGGAGGGCAGGGATGTCGCAAGGCACCTGGATCGATCACTTTCCCGGCAATTTCATGTGGTCGAACGCGACTCTCGTCTGCAAGGCCATGGCGCCCTACGGCGCGGTCGCGATCGGGGAGATCGACGGGATCTGCGAGGGGCTGGCCGCGCGCGGCATGGGCGACCCCGACGCGTGGTGGCAGGAATGGTGCTCGATGGCGGAGAAGAACGAGAAGATCGCCGACGACGCCGCGGTCGACGGCCGCGACTTCACCGCCGGGGACCACTACCTGCGCGCGGGCAACTACTACTACACCGGCGAGCGCTTCGTTCCGCCGGGGGAAAGGAAGCTAGCGATCTACAGGAAGGCGCTGCGCTGCTACCAGGAAGGCCTGAAACGCCGGCACCGGAACATCGAGTTCGTCGAGGTGCCTTATGAGGGCAAGACGCTGCCGGCGTACTTCATGAAGGCTCGGGGCACGAAGAGCCCCGCTCCTACGGTCGTCCTCTTCGACGGCATGGACAACTGCAAGGAGATGAGCGTGCTCTTCGCGGGCCTGGAGTTCGCGCGGCGCGGGATGAATACGCTCGCGATCGACGGGCCGGGGCAGGGCGAGGCGCTGCGGCTGCGCAGGATCCACGCGCGCCACGACTACGAAGTTCCCGGCACTGCGGCCTACGAGTTCGTAGCGAGGCGCCCGGATGTCGATGCGAAGCGGGTCATCATCATGGGCTACAGCTTCGGCGGCTATTACGCGCCGCGCGTCGCCGCCTTCGAGCGCCGCTACGCCGCCTGCGTGTGCCTGGGCGCGCTGCACTGGGACCTGCACGCTTGGCAGTCGAAGATCAAGGAGCAGCTGAAAGCCGATCCGCAGAAGAGTGCGCAGTCGAATTTCCAGTTCCGGTGGATACTCGGTCTGGACGACTCGGACACAGCGCTCGAGCGTGCGAAGGAGTTTTCTCTCGCCGGAGTCGCCGACAAGATCACCTGCCCCGTGCTCGTCACGCACGGGGCGAACGACCGCGTCGTGCCGGTGGAGGCGGCGCACAGGCTGTACGCCGCGCTCACGACAAAGAAAAAGACGCTCAAGATCTTTACGCCCGAGGAGGGTGGGGCGGAGCATTGCCAGGTCGACAACCGGCCGCTGGGGATCGCCTATATTGCGGACTGGATTGCGGCCAACCTCTGACCGGGACGATATGAAGCGCGAACTTCTTTTTCTGGTCTCTCTCGTTTTCGGAACCGGCGCCTTTGCGCAGTATCCGGCGAAGCCGATCCGCCTCGTCGTGCCCTTCCCCGCGGGCGAATCGGTGGACGCGACCGCGCGCCTCGTCGGCCAGTCGTGGGCGGCGGCGCTCGGGCAGCAGATCCTGGTGGACAACCGCGGCGGCGCGGGCGGGACGATAGGCAGCGAAGCGGTCGCCAAGTCGCCGCCGGACGGCTACACGCTCCTGTGGGGTAACGTCGGGCCGCTCGCGATCGGGCCGGGCCTCTACAACAAGCTCGGCTACGACGTCGCCAAGGACTTCGAGCCGGTGTCGCTCGTCGCGATCCTGCCTTTCGTGCTCTTCGCGAGCCCGGTGCTGCCGGCGAATTCCATGGTCGAGCTTCTGGCCTATGCCCGAGCGCATCCGGGCGAGTTGAATTTCGGCTCGACCGGAATCGGCTCCGGCCTGCACCTGATCGCGGAGCTCTTCAAGAGCGAAGCAGGCATCCAGATCGTGCACGTACCCTACAAGGGCGTGGCGCAGGCGCTCCCCGAGATGATGTCGGGCAAGGTGCAGATCGCTTTCAATACCATCCCAGCGTTCCTGCCGCACGTCAAATCCGGGCGCCTGAAGGCGCTCGTCATCACCTCGACCTTGCGCTCGCCGCTCCTGCCCGACGTCCCGACGACGCCGGAAGTCGGGCTCCCGGGCGTGCTCGGCGCGTCCTGGCATGCCGTGGTCGCGCCTGCCGGAACGCCGCGCGAAATCGTCGACAAGCTGAACGTGACGCTCGTGGAGACAATCGCCGCGCCGGAGTTGCGCGCCGCGCTGATCGCGCAAGGCGCGCGGCCGGTCGGAAGCTCTCCGCAGGACCTGAAGGAGTTCATGCGGGACGAGGCGCTGAAGTGGCGCCGCGTAATCCAGTCCTCCGGCGCGCGTGCGGACTGAGCCTCGGGAAAATTTTCGCAACTCCGCTCCCGGCCTTTGCAAGGTTGGCGCGTGATACAGTAATGCGGCGCGCGAATCGACGCGTTGGGGAAGATGGGAGACGACAAACATGAAAAGGCACACGGGTGAAGGCGGGCTGCGCACGCCGGTCGCCCCGGCGATCTTCGCGCTCGCAGTGGCGATCATGAGCGGTGGCTTGAACCAAGCTGCGGCGCAGCAAAAGACGGTCGTCGTGCTCGGCACCGCGACGCCGGGCGGCGGCTTCCAGGTGTACGGCGCCGCGTATTCGGCGGTTCTGAACGAAATGGACGCGACGCTCGCGGTCGAGCAGCGCAGCACCAAGGGCAGCACCGAGAACGCGCCGCTCCTCGCCGAGGGCAAGATCGACATCGGCCTAGCGACCGGGGAAGTCACCCACGAAGCGCTCACCGGAATCGGCCGTCCGCCCGCGAACCTGAAGATCATCAACGCGATGTATCCCAACTCGGGCATGTTCATGGTGCGCGGGGACAGCCCGTACCGGACCATCGCCGACCTGAGGGGCAAGCCCATCGCCTGGGGCGCGAGCGGTTCGGGGTTCGTCGTGCTCGCGCGCTACGTGTTCGACGGCCTGGGACTGGACATCGACAAGGATTTCTCGCCCATCTATCTGGCGAGCGCGGGCGACGGCCCGAAGATGGTGCTCGACGGCCGAGCCGCAGCGCAGTGGGGCGGAGGCGTGGGCTGGCCGGGGTTCGTCGCGATATCGAACGGGCCTGCGGGGGCGCGCTTCATCACCCCCGATGCAGAGAGCATGAAACGCGTTCTCGCGAAGTATCCGTTCATCAAGCCGGTCACGCTGCCCGCAGGGAGCTATCCCGGGCAGAACGCACCGGTCGCAGCGCTCGGCTCCTGGTCCCTCGTGCTCGCGCGCCCGGGGCTTCCCGACGATGCCGCGTACAAGCTCGCGCGCGCCCTGCACAAGGGCGAAGCGGCGCTCGGCGCGAAGCTCGAGCAGGCGAGGGAATCCACGCTCGCCAACACCCTCGCAGCCGCGCCGCGGCGGGACCTGATCCATCCCGGAGTGCTGAAATACATGCGCGAGGCCGGGATTCTCAAATAGAACGGGAGATCATGAAAACCATCGCCGGAATTTCCGCCGCCGCAATCCTCTTCGCGGCCGGCGCCGCCCTCGCGCAGGACTACCCATCCAAGCCGATCCGCGTCATCGTACCGCTCACTCCCGGCTCGGGCGCCGACATCGCCGGGCGCATCGTCGCGAAGCACCTGGGCGACGCGCTCAAGCAGCCGGTGCTGGTGGAGAACCGCCCCGGCGCGGGCGGCATCATCGGCACGCAGGCGATGCTGAACGCGGACGCCGACGGCTACACGCTGATGGTGCAATCGGCCTCGCACGCGGCGAACCCCGCGATCTACAAGACCCTGCCTTACGATCCGTTGAAGGACATCGTGGATGTCGCGCTCATCGGCAACACGCCCTACGTGATGATCGCGGCGAAAGGCGGCGCCTACCCGACGCTGCGATCACTGATCGACGCCGCCCGCGCGAAGCCCGGCGAGATTCCCTTCGCATCCGCGGGCGTA
>VBCT01000109.1 GCA_005882235.1 Betaproteobacteria bacterium | reverse complement strand
GCGGCTTGACATGCTAGCCGCGCTACGCTGCGTGATCCACCGCGACCTGCTGCTCGCCGTGCGGCGCAGCTCCGACGTGTTGACGGTGCTTCTCTTCTTCGTCATCGTGGTGAGCCTGTTTCCGCTGGGCGTGGGGCCCGATCCGGCACTCCTTCGCACGATCGCGCCGGGAGTCATCTGGGTCGCGGCGCTGCTCGCCTCGATGCTCGCCCTGCAGCGCATGTTCGCCTCCGACTACGCCGACGGGACGCTCGAGCAGATGCTGCTCGGCGCCACGCCTCTGGGAATGACGGTGGCGGCAAAAGTGTTGGCCCACTGGCTGATATCCGGTCTGCCGCTCGTTCTGATCTCGCCCGTTTTGGCGCTACAATTTGATTTTCCTCAAGAGCTGCTCGGAGTCTTGGCGCTATCTTTGGCGCTGGGTACGCCGGTCCTGAGCCTGATCGGGGCGATCGGCGCGGCGCTGACGCTGGGCTTGAGAGGTGCAGGAGCCCTGCTCTCCCTGCTGGTGCTACCCTTGTATGTCCCGGTGCTGATCATCGGGGCGGGCGCCGCCGAGGCGGCGACCTCGGGCATGGGCGGACACGCCCAACTTCTCCTCCTCGGCGCCCTGCTGATATTCGCCGGGGCGTTCGCTCCTTGGGCCGCGGCGGTGGCATTGCGTATTTCGGTTGAATAGCGATATGAGCATCAACTGGTTCAAGTATTCCTCGCCCCAGACTTTCTTTCCTCTAGCGGGAAAGCTCGCGCTCGGCTTCGGTGTGCTCGCGCTGCTCGCGTGCGGCGTCGGTTTGTACCTCGGATTTTTCGTCGCTCCCACCGACGCCCAGCAGGGCGAAGCCTATCGCATCATCTTCATCCACGTCCCGGCGGCCTGGATGTCGATGTTCCTCTATCTGGTCTTGGCCTTCTGGGCGGGGCTGGGGCTCGCGTTCAACACCCGGCTCTCGGGCATGATGGCGAGCGCGATCGCGCCCACGGGCGCGCTGTTTACCTTTCTCGCGCTTTGGACCGGCTCTCTCTGGGGAAAGCCCACCTGGGGCACCTGGTGGGTGTGGGACGCGCGGCTGACTTCGGAGCTGATTCTGCTCTTTCTCTATTTCGGCTTCATGGCTCTGCAAGCGGCGATCGACGATCCCCGCCGCGCCGACAAGGCCGGGGCGGTGCTGGCTCTGGTCGGCGTCGTGAACATCCCGATCATCTACTTTTCGGTGAAGTGGTGGAACACGCTGCACCAGGGCGCGTCCGTGAGTCTTACCAAGGCCCCGACCATGGCGGCGACGATGCTGACCGGGATGACGGTGATGGCTTTCGGTTTCTGGTTCTACAGCATCGCGGCTGCACTGATGCGGGCGCGCTGCATCATGCTCGAGCGCGAACGCGCGAGCGAGTGGGTGGCGGACTACGCGAGGGGATCCGCGTGATCTGGGGCGGCCCGGAAAATTTCCTTGCAATGGGGGGCTATGCGTTCTATGTTTGGGGCTCCTACCTCGTGACGCTCGGTCTCGTGATCGCGGAAATCGTGCTGCTCGCGTTGCGCAAGCGCCGCGCTCTCGCACGCCTTCGCCTCCGGGGCACCGCAGCGCAAGGTGACCGATGAAGCCCAGGCAGAAACGGCTGGCGATGATCGCGGGAGGCCTCGTTGCGCTCGGCGTGACGGCAGCCTTCGTGCTCGCCGCGTTCCAGGAGAATCTCGTGTTCTTTTTCACCCCGAGCCAGGTGGCGGCGAAGGAGGTGCCGCAAGGACGATCGTTCCGCGTGGGCGGGATGGTCACGCCGGGAAGCGTGAAGCGGCGGGCCGACGGGATCACCGTGCAATTCGTCGTCACCGACACGGCGAAGAACGTCCCGGTCGTCTACCGCGGCCTCCTCCCGGATCTGTTCCGCGAGGGTAAGGGTGTGGTGACACAGGGGAAGCTGGGTCCCGACGGCGTCTTCTATGCGAGCGAGGTGCTCGCCAAGCACGACGAGAACTACATGCCCCCGGCCGCGGCGGACGCAATCAAGCAGGCACAATCCATCAACGAAAAGGCGGCGCATACCCTGGTGCAGGGTGGCGCGGGACGCAAATGATCCCGGAAATCGGTCAACTCGCTCTCGCGCTCGCGCTGTGCCTCGCGCTCGCTCAAAGCTCGCTCGGGCTCGCGGGGGCGGCCCGCGGCGATAGGTCGTGGATGGGCGCGGTGCGACCCGCCGCGCAAGGGCAGTTCGTCTTCGTGGCCATCGCCTTTGGCTGCCTCACCTACAGTTTCGTCGCGAATGACTTCACCGTCGCTTACGTCGCTTCCAACTCCAATTCCGCGCTTCCTGTCGCCTACCGCGTCACCGGCGTATGGGGCGGGCACGAAGGCTCGATACTGCTGTGGACGCTGATACTCGGCGTATGGACGGTCGGCGTGACGTTCTTCAGCCGCCACCTTCCCGACGATATGGTGGCGCGGGTGCTGGGCGTGATGGGAATCGTGAGCACCGGGTTTCTCCTTTTCACGTTGCTTGCTTCGAATCCTTTTCTCCGGCTCTTCCCGGCGCCAGCAGACGGACGCGACCTGAACCCGCTGCTCCAGGACCCGGGCATGGTGATCCATCCGCCGATGCTCTACATGGGCTACGTCGGCTTTTCGATCGCATTCTCCTTTGCCGTCGCGGCCCTTTTGAGCGGCCGGCTCGACGCGGCGTGGGCGCGCTGGTCGCGCCCGTGGACGACTGCGGCGTGGGCGTTCCTCACCGTCGGCATCGCGCTCGGCAGCGGATGGGCGTATTACGAGCTGGGTTGGGGCGGATGGTGGTTCTGGGACCCGGTCGAGAACGCCTCCTTCATGCCGTGGCTCGTCGGGACCGCGCTGCTCCATTCGCTCGCCGTCACCGAGAAGCGCGGGGCTTTCCGCAGCTGGACCGTGCTGCTCGCGATCGTCGCCTTTGCGCTGAGCCTGCTCGGCACCTTCCTCGTGCGGTCCGGGGTGCTCACTTCCGTGCACGCTTTCGCGGTCGATCCCACGCGGGGCATATTCATCCTGGCGCTGTTCGCGCTTTTCATCGGCGGCGCACTCGTGCTGTACGTCTGGCGTACTTCGCGCATCGGTCTGGGCGGGGACTTCAAGCTCGTCTCGCGCGAGTCGATGCTACTCGCGAACAACGTCTTCTTTGCTGCGGCGGCCGGGACGGTTTTTCTTGGAACTATTTTTCCCTTGGCGATGGACGCGCTGAACCTGGGCAAGTACTCGGTGGGGCCTCCGTACTTCGAGATCGTATTTGTACCGCTGATGGCACCGGCGCTATTTCTCATGGGTATCGGTCCGCTTGCCCGCTGGAAAAAAGCGAATCTGCCCGATATCGCGGCGCGCCTGCGCTGGGCCCTTGCGGCGAGCCTGGTCGGGGCGCTCGCGATTCCATTTGCAATGGGGCGCTTTAGCGTGCTGGTCGCCTTCGGTCTGCTGCTCGCGGCCTGGGTCGCGGCGAGCGGCGTCGTTCAGTTGTACGAAAAGATCGGGAACGCGGCGAACGGCGCAAGCGGGTGGGCGCGGCTGCGCAATACGCCTCGCGCGACCTACGGCATGCTTCTCGCGCACTTCGGCGTCGCCGTGTTCGTGGTCGGAGTGACGCTGGTGAAAGGTTACGAGAGCGAGCGCGACGTGCGCATGGAGCCGGGCGATACCGTGGAGCTCGGCGGCTACACCTTCCGCCTCGACGGCGTGAGGGACGTGCGGGGACCGAACTACGTCGCCGCTCGCGCCCAGATCCAGGTCAGCCGTGGAGGCCGCGCTGTGACCGCCCTCTATCCCGAGAAACGCATCTATACGGTACAGAACATGCCGATGACGGAAGCCGCGATCGATCCCGGCTTCACGCGCGACCTGTACGTCTCGCTCGGCGATTCCGTAAGCGCGACCGCCTGGATCGTGCGCGTGCAGCACAAACCCTTCATCGACTGGATCTGGGGGGGATGCCTCCTGATGGCGCTGGGCGGCGCGATCGCCGCGAGCGACCGACGCTACCGGGTCGCGGCAAGGCGATCGCAGGAGCAGTATGCGGCGGCGCCCGCCGCTCCCTGACGATACCGAAAAAGGCGAGGATGAATCGCTTCGTTCTGCCCCTGGCCATCTTCGCGGCGCTGATCGCTTTGCTCGGAGTCGGACTCACGCTCAATCCGCGTGAAGTGCCCTCGCCCCTCATCGGCAAGCCGGCGCCGCATTTCGAGCTGCCGCAGCTGCACGAGACGGCGAAGACCTTCAGCGAAAAGGACATGCTCGGCAAAGTCTGGGTCCTCAACGTGTGGGCCTCCTGGTGCGTCACTTGCCGCGAGGAGCACCCCGTGCTCCTCGACCTCGCCGCGAGCGGCGCCGTGCCGATCTACGGGCTCAACTACAAGGACAAGCGCGAAGACGGCCTGGCGTGGCTGACAGGCATGGGCGATCCCTACCGTCTTTCGATCTACGACTTCGACGGCAAGGTCGGCATCGACTACGGCGTCACCGGCGTGCCCGAGACGTACGTGATCGACAAGTTCGGCGTCATCCGCTACAAACGCATCGGCGCTCTCACGCCGCAGATCCTCAAGGAAAAGCTGCTGCCACTGGTGGAAGAACTCGGCCGTGCTTAGGGTTTTTCCGTTCCTGCTCCTTGCCGCGACGGCTTCGTGGGCGGTCGCGAAGGAGGCGGCCCCCGCGGCTGCGGATCCGGCGCTGGAGCAGAGGGTCATGACGCTCGCCGCC
>VBCT01000108.1 GCA_005882235.1 Betaproteobacteria bacterium | reverse complement strand
CCCCGCGCCGATTGCGCCGATAAGGTTACCCAGGCCGCCCAGCGCGACCACGACGAACGCGATGCCCAGCATGTCCACGCCCATGCCGGGCGAGAGGCCGCGGATCGGCGCAGTCAGCGCGCCAGCGATTCCGGCGAGGTACGCCCCCAGCGCGAAGGCGGCGGTGAAGAGCCGGTGGATGTCGATGCCGAGCAGCGACACCATCTCCTTGTTCTCGATTCCCGCGCGCATGATGGCGCCGTAGCGCGTCTTCTCGAGGAAGAGCCAGGTGAGGAAGACGAGCAGCCCCGCCGCCGCCATCACGAACAGGCGGTACTTCGGATAGAAGGTGAAGCCGAGGTCGACGCCGCCGCGCAGGATCTCGGGCGGCAGGTGGCTGATGCCGACCGGCCCCCACACGAGGATGATGCCCTCGGCGAGGATCAGCGAGAGCCCGAAGGTGAAAAGGAGCTGGTAGTCGTGCCCGGCCGCGTAGAGGCGCCGGATGCCGGCGTATTCGATGGCGAGGCCGAGGAGCGCCACGCCGAGCGGCGCCACGACGAGGCCGATCCAGAAATTGCCGAAGACCCCGACCGCCGAGACGAGGAGATACGCGCCCACGGCGAAGAGCGCGCCGTGGGCGAAGTTCGGGATGTTGAGGATCCCGGTGATGAGCGACAGGCCGAGCCCCATCAGGGCATACAGCATCCCCGTCGCGATCCCGTTGAGGATCTGGCCGGCGAGCAGGCTCAAAGCGGAAGGCTCAGAAGCTTCCGATGTCCTTGCAGGCTGCGTATTCCTTGGGCAGCGGCGCGTCTCCGGTGGCGATGATGTCGGCGAGGTCGAGCGGATGCTTCATCGCCGATTTCGACTTGCAGCGCAGGAAGAAGTACGGGCGCAGCGTCTGGTGCGTCGCGCCGTCGACCCGCATCGGCCCGACCACGTCGTCGATCTGCAGGCCCTCGAGCGCCTTGACGACGTCCTGCACCTCGGCGGATTTCGCCTTGTCGAAGCCGGCGAGCAGCATGCGCGTCATCGAGTAGGCGGCCGAAGGCGCGTAGCCCGGGGGTGTGCCGAACTTCGCCTGGTAGCTCTTCACGAAGCTCTTCGCCACCGGCGTGTCGGCGGTGTAGTAGAAGTTCGAGCCCACCCACAGGTTCTCGCGGATCTCCGGGGCGAGCTGGATCAGCTCCTCGACGCCCGAGGACCAGGTCATGATGAGCGGCAGCCTGGGCGTGAGGCCGAAATTGAAGATCTCGCGCGCGCCGGCGACCGCGTCGCCGCCGAAGTTGATCATCGCCACGACGTCGGGACGGTTCGCGGCCGCCTTCTGCACGTAGTTGGAGAACTCGCGCTCGCCCAGCGGATGCCGATCGGCGCCGACGAACTCGATTCCGTGCGCCTTGCCGACCTCCTTGACGTACTTCTCCACCGACCAGCCGAAGGCGTAATCGGCGACGAGCAGGTGCCAGCGCTTCGCCTTGGCGTTCGCTTTCATGAAGGTGTCGACCACGGTCTTCGCGGCGGTGTAGGGGCTCGCAGCCCACTGGAACGAGTAGCGGTGGCAGCGCGCGCCCGAGATGTCCTCGGTGCCGCCGGAGAAGAGGTGCACCACCTTCTTGCGCTTCGCCACCTCCGAAACCGCGAGCGCGACCCCTGAGGACCAGGGGCCGACGATGAAGCGCGCGCCTTCGCCGTCGACCGCCTCTTCCGCGCGGCGGGTGGACGTGCCGGCCTGCGTGGCCCCGTCCCGCGTGACGTACCTGATCGGCCGGCCGAGGACCTTCATGTCGCGCTCCTCGAGCGCCATCCTCATGCCGCGGTCGTTGAGCGGCCCGACGTCCGAGAAGGCGCCGGTCTGATCCCACAGTCCGAGGATCACGATTTCCTTCGACTGCGCGCGCAGGATCGCGGGAAAGCCCGAGGCCGCGGCCGCGAGCGCTCCGATCTTGAGGACGTCCCTGCGCGCGAGCTTGCCCATTGTCGATCTCCCTTTTCGTCGGCGGTGGCGGCTAGACTACTTGTAAAGGACGCTGTCCGCCACTGCGGCCGATCGGAGCGCCTTGCGCAAGCTCAAGCGGCAGCGGCGGCTTCACGCTCGAGCAGCGCCCGCTTGCGCTCGACGCCCCAGCGGTAGCCCGAGAGCGAGCCGTCGTTGCGCACGACGCGGTGGCAGGGAATGGCGACCGCGATCGCGTTCGTCGCGCAGGCGTGCGCCACCGCGCGCACGGCCTTCGGCAGGCCGATGCGCTTCGCGATCTGCGAGTAGGTCACAGTCGACCCCGCCGGGATCTTGCGCAGCGCCTGCCAGACGCGCTGCTGGAACGCGGTGCCGCGCACATCGAGCGGCAGATCGAGGCCGAGGGCCGGCGCTTCGACGAAGCCGACCACCTTGGCCACCCATCGCTCGAAGCCCCGGTCGCCGCCGACCAGCGTCGCCTTGGGAAAGCGGTCCTCGAGCTCGCGCACCAGCGCCTCGGGCTTGTCGCCGAGCATGATCGCGCAGACGCCCTGGTCGGTGGCGGCGACGAGGATCGAGCCGAGCGAGCATTCGCCGACGGCGAAGCGGATCGCCGTGCCGCTGCCTCCGGAGCGGAAGCGGGTGGGCGTCATTCCCAGCACCTGCCCGGACTCGGCGTAGAAACGCCCGCTCGAATTGAACCCGGCGCCGTAGATCGCCTCGGTCACCGTGGAGCTCTGCGGCAGGGCCTCGCGCACGCGCCGCGCGCGGTCGGCCGCCGCGTACGCCTTGGGAGTGACGCCCGTCACCGTCTTGAACACGCGGTGAAAGTGGAAGCGGCTCATGCCTGCGGATGCGGCGAGCGAGGCGAGATTCGGCATCTCCTCGGCGGTTTCGATGAGGCGACAGGCTTTCGCCACGGCGGCGGCGCGGCGCACGGCGAGGGCCGCCTCGTTCGGCCGGCAGCGCTTGCACGGCCGGAACCCGGCCGCTTCGGCCTCCTCGCAGCCCGCGTGGAAGCGGACATTTTCGCGCCGCGCGAGCCGCGCGGCGCACGAGGGGCGGCAATAGACGCCGGCGGTGCGCACGGAGTAGCAGAACACGCCGTCCGCGTCGCGGTCCCTGCGCTGGACGGCCGCCCAGCGCTCGGCGTCGCTTGCGAAAGGCGCCGAGTCGGTGTCTTTCATCGTCATTGCGAATTCCATGATAACGCTCCTTTTCGGTGGCGGCGCGCCACTCGGCTCGCCATGGCGCCATGTTCGCGGAAGGCACGAAAGCAAGCACTCCGGCTCTTGCTTTCGAATCCTCGCGGTGAGTGGGCATGCATGGAGCCCGCGCGTTCCCTGTTAGGATACGACCCGCGCTCGACTTCAGGAGAAGATAGTGAGCTCTCGATCGCATTGTTTTCTTTTGGCGTTGCTGTCCGTGCCGTGCTTTCACGTCGCCTCCGCCCAGGACTTTCCCTCCAAACCGGTGCGGGTAATCGTGCCGTTCGCGCCCGGGGGCGCGACCGACGTGGTGTTTCGCCTGCTCGCTCCGAAATTGTCCGAGAACCTGGGCCAGCAAGCGCTCGTCGA
>VBCT01000107.1 GCA_005882235.1 Betaproteobacteria bacterium | reverse complement strand
CCGCGCACCGCCAGCGCGAGGGCGCGGGCTTCATCGTGCGCCGGCCCGTGCCGACCCCGGGACTGGACGTGGCCGATCCGTTCCTGCTGCTCGACGAGATGGGGCCGGTCGACTACGGTCCCGGGGAGGCGGTCGGCGCGCCCGATCACCCGCATCGCGGCTTCGAGACCATCACTTACATGCTGGAGGGCGAATTCGAGCACGAGGACTCGGCGGGCCACCGCGGCGTGCTTCGCCCGGGCGACGTGCAGTGGATGACCGCAGGCGCGGGCATCGTGCATTCGGAGATGCCTTCGGACAGGATTCGCGAGAAGGGCGGCCGCGTGCACGGCTTCCAGATCTGGGTGAACCTGCCTGCGAAACTGAAGATGACCCGGCCGCGCTACCAGGAGGTTTCAGCGGACAAGATTCCGCAAGGCCTGAGCGATGACGGGAAGGCACGCGTGCGCGTGATCGCCGGCGAGGCGCTCGGCGTGCGCGCCGTGATCGACACGCACATTCCTATCGTCTATCAGGACTGGACGATCGAATCGGGAGCCGATGTCACCATCGCGCTTTCGCGCGAGCAACAGGCGATGGCGTACGTATTCCAGGGCGCGCTGCTCGTCGGAAACGAAGGCAAGGAGATTCGCGACGGCCAGCTCGCGCTGCTCGGGCCGGGTGACGCGGTGCGCTTTCGCGGCGCGGCGGGCGGAGGACGGCTGCTCTTGCTCGCCGGCGTCCCCATTGCGGAGCCCGTCGCCCGCTACGGTCCGTTCGTGATGAACACGCAGGAGGAGATCGTGCAGGCCGTGCACGACTACCAGAGCGGTCGCATGGGCGAGATCACGCGCACAGCCGAAGTCCGCTGATTTCCCGCGGTTGGACGTCCCGACGGTCGCCCGATGGCGGTAGGAGGCTTGACCTGAGACAATCGCGCGGTGAATTTCGACAAGCTCATCGGCCAGCTCTCGAAAGACTGGGAGTGGCTTTCGTTCGTGACGCAGTATTGCGCGGGCAGGAATGTCGGCAGGCCGGTCTGCGAGGATTTCATGTGGGGCGCGCTCGCGGCCGCCGCGCTCGTCGTGGTGATCGTCGTCTGGTGGATCCTGAGCAAGATCGCGAAGGTCTTCGAAGGCTGGAAGCATCGAAGGATGCTCGCGAAGATCGCCGACGCCGAGACCATGAACAAGTACCGATGGTCCGGTCATGACTTGCCCGAAGCCTTGACTTCTTCCGATCAGCGCGCCGCGAAAGCCCGAAAGTCCGAAAAATCGTGACAGAATAAGTCGTTTGGTTCTCGGTAGCGGAGGTTTGCGATGAGCGGTGCGCCACAGGTGCGGCGGGCGGACAAGTTGATGAAGGAGGAGCGTGCGCGGGAGACGCTCGCGCGCGGCTTCTGCGGGCGGCTCGCGACCGTCGGCGAAAACGGCTGGCCCTACTGCGTGCCGCTCCTTTACGTCTGCATGGACGGCGAGATCTTCGTGCACAACACGCGCGCGAAAGGGCATCTGCGCGCGAACGTCGATCACGAGCCGCGGGTCTGCTTCGAGATCGACGAAGCCGGGGAGGTATTCGCCTACGGCCGCTTCGAATGCGATTCCACGGTCGAGTACCGTAGCGTGATCGTGTTCGGCAGGATCCGCGTGGTGGAGGATTTGAAGACCCGGGAGCGCTTCTTCGACGCGCTGATGGCGAAGTACGCCAAAAGAGACTGGGAGCGCCCGAAGGGGTTTTATCCGCGCATCGACCAGATCACTCTGTACGCGATCACCGTCGAGCGCCTGAGCGGCAAGGAGACCCCGCTGCCCGAAGTCTCCCAGCGCTGGCCTGCGGTCGATCACACCAAGTCGCCGAACGCGCGCGCATAGGATTTCCGGCTTTCGATGGAACTGTTTTTCGATCCGCACGCCTGGATCGCCTTCTTCACGCTGACGGCGCTCGAGCTCGTGCTCGGCATCGACAACATCATCTTCATTTCCATTCTCGTGGACAAGCTGCCCGATGCGAGAAGGGACCTGGCGCGAAGGATCGGCCTCGCTCTGGCCATGTTCATACGCATCGGGCTCCTGTTCCTGCTTGCCTGGATCAGCGGGCTGATCGAACCGCTCTTCACGGTCTTCCGCCAGGAAATTTCCGGGCGCGACCTCATCCTGATCGCGGGCGGCCTCTTCCTTCTGTGGAAGAGCACCAAGGAAATCCACCAGCTGCTCGAGGGCGAGAGGGGCGCGGCCTCGGCCGCCGTCGGCGCCACCTTCTACGGGGTGATCCTGCAGATCATGATCATCGACATCGTTTTTTCGTTCGATTCGATCATCACCGCAGTCGGCATGGTCGACCGGATCGAGGTCATGATCGCGGCGGTGATCGCCTCGGTGCTCCTCATGATGGCCTTCGCGGGCGCGATCGGACGCTTCGTCTCGGCGCATCCCACGGTGAAAATGCTGGCGCTCGCCTTCCTCTTCGTGATCGGCGTCGTGCTGATCGCCGACGGCTTCGACCACCACGTGCCCAAGGGCTACGTGTACTTCGCGATGGCCTTTTCGGTCTGCGTGGAGATGCTCAACCTGCGTGTGCGCAAGCGCGCCGCCCGGCCGGTCGAGCTGCGCGATCGCTATACGCGGGGAGGCGGGTGAGGGGTCCTCCCAAACGCGGCCACCTGCTCCTAGGCGAGCGCCGCGGCGCCTTCCCTGAGGAACACCGGCAGATCGGTGGTCGGCGGGCGGGCGCCCGGCACCTGATAGAACAGGTCGGCAACGAAGCCGCGGTGATAGCTCGTATGGTTGACGATGTGGAGCAGGATCTCCGCGCGTGTCATGACCCCCTTGTTCCCGCCGATCAGGGTGAAGGGCACGTTCTCGCCGAGCGCGGCCTCGGACATGCGCTCGCTCCAGGCGATGTACCAGTCGTCCACGACCTGCTGCTTGCGCCACAGCTCGGCGAGCGGCGGGTGCCCGGGGGTGTTGCGCGCTGCGAAGCCGTGCTCGCGCCCTTCGAGGTGGGCCTGCCAGACGAGGTCGATCACATAGTTGTGGTTGAGGGTATGGACCATGTTCTTGAACAGGCTCTGCCGCTCCTTCGTCGCTTCGTCCCCGGGCAGCCCGGCGACGGCGTCGAAGATGAGCTTGTTGGCCCAGCTGTTGTAGCGCGTGAGCATGCGTGCGGCTTGCGGAGTAATCATGGTTTGCCTCGCTCGGGACTTCCTCGCGGATTATGACACCGGCGGCCTCCGGGTTCCTTTCCACCGCCCCCTCTTCGATCCGAAGGCGACGAAGAAGGCTTCTTCTCGTGTAAGATGAACGGTTTATATCGGGAACTGCAACCTTTCATCAGGTGTCTAGGAGTCCCGACCCATGACGGTATCTTCGCTTTCTGTCGCGCAGCGCCTTGTTCGTTCTGCCGGACGGGTCCAGGCCGTG
Organism: Betaproteobacteria bacterium; assembly: GCA_005882235.1. GTDB lineage: Bacteria > Pseudomonadota > Gammaproteobacteria > Burkholderiales > SG8-39 > VBDM01. The sequence continues at coordinate 776 of VBCT01000107.1, read as the reverse complement.
CTCTCGCACCCTGCGATGCCCGCTACTGCGACGGTCGCTGCCCTGGTGTTGCTGTGCTGGACGCTGGCGCAGGGGACTTGGCGCGTGCTCCAGCCGGCCTCGCCCGCGGTGGCGCGCGCCGGGGGCGCCGATCTCACCGATCTGCGCGGGCTCCGCGGCGTGCAGCTTTTCGGGCGCGCTACCGCTAGGGCTCCGGCGGCCGAAGCGAGCGTCGCGCCCAGCAACCTGAACATGACGCTCACCGGAGTCGCAGCGCGCGCAAGCGGCGGCTGTGCCCTCGTCATCGTGCAGGGACAACCCGAGGCGGCTTTCTGTTCGGGCGAAGAGGTTTCTCCCGGCGTGCGCCTGGACACGGTCGAACGCGATCGCATCGTGATCGTCCGCAACGGCGCGCGCGAAGCGGTGTTCATGAAGGACGCCGAGGGTGGCGCCGCGGGGGTTGCCGTCCCGCTGCCTCCGATCGTGCAGCCGATCGGCACCGACCGGCAGCTCGTCGACCGGCGCCAGCTGCAGCAGCAGCTCGGCAGGCCGGAATTCCTCAACCAGGCCCTGATCGTGCCCAACCCCGACGGAGGGTTCCTGGTGCGCCAGGTCCAGGCGGGAAGCCTGTACGAGAAGCTCGGCCTGCGCCCGGGCGACGTGATCAAGAACGTCAACGGACAGCCGCTCACCAGCATGGACGACGTGATGCGTCTCTACCAGCAGTTCGGCACTGCCCAGCGCGTGCTCGTGGACGTGCAGCGCCAGGGCCGCAGCGAAACGCTGTACTACGATAT